>DAHZZC010000024.1 GCA_027435495.1 Planctomycetales bacterium | reverse complement strand
GCCTGCCAGGCCGCGAACACCGGCCACATGGTGTTCTCCACCGTGCACTCGAATGACGCGGTGACGTCGCTGTTCCGGCTCCTGGACCTGGGCGTCGAGCCATTTATGATCGCCTCGGCGCTGTCGGCCGTGCTAGGCCAGCGGCTGGTCCGCAACCTCTGCGAGGTCTGCAAGGAGCCGTACAAGCCCAAGCCTGAGTTCCTCAAAAAAGCGAACATCCCCGCCGATAAGGTCGACGTTTTCTACCGACGTCCCGAGAACCCTGAGCAGGTCTGCCCGCAGTGCGGCGGCACCGGCTACTTCGGCCGGACCGGCATCTACGAGCTTCTCATCCTTACCGAGCCGATGAAGGAGCTCATCCGAGAGAATCCGTCGATCAACAAGCTCAAGGCCGAGGCGCGCAAGAACGGAATGATCTACCTCCAGGAAGACGGTCTCCGCCAGGTTATCCAGGGGCGTACATCGATCGAGGAGCTGCTCCGGGTCGTCAAGTAAAGCTCTCCTGTTCGCCGTCGTCGGTCCTGTCCGAGAGGGGCTCTCGAACGTCGATGGGCGGAGGAACGGGATGGGCGTGATCGGCCGGGGCGAAGACGAACAACGGACAAGGGGACGAAAGGGACAAGACCGATGGTGATCCTGTTCGACATGCTCCTGATCGCACTGGTGCTGGGTCTGGCATACGCCCTGGCCAGCGAAGGACTCTGGGGCGCGGCATTGATGTTCTTCAACGCGGTCTTCGCCGGTATGATCGCGTTCAACTTCTATGAGCCGCTGGCAGCCTTGCTCGACAAGACCGGGATCAACTGGGGGTTCTCCGATACCCTCTGTCTTCTCGGCTTGTTCTGCGTCTCGATGGTGATTCTGCGGCTGACAACCGAGACTCTGGCACCGGCGATGGTCCGATTTCCGATGCCGGTCTACCACGCGGGCCGCTGGGTCTTCGCGGTTGCCGGGGCGGCCGTCGCGATCTCAATCCTGCTCCTGGGCTTCGAGTGCGCCCCAGTCCACAAGAAGCTGTTCAAGGCCTACGAGTACAACTCGAGCCCGCCCTTCCACTGGGGCTTTGATCACAACTGGCTCGGGTTCTTCCAGCACGCGACCGGCGGCCCGTTCGCTCAGTACGGGTCCGGGAGACCAGACCCCCTCCTGAACTACGGCCAGGGTCTTCCGATCCACCTCTTCGACCCGGACGGCAAGTGGCTGATCGACCACCAGAACGCCCGCCCCTACGGCGACGAGAAGGTCCCGCCCGAGGAAGAGGCCGGCGCCGGTGGAGGTGCCGCCAGGACTGGCGGAGCGCCGAGTGCACCTGGGGCGCCCGGGGCCTGATCGGGACGACAGCGATCGAGACCAGCCTGGCTCATGGCCGGGTCTGTGCCTCGACTTCTGGGGCGTCACCGTATCGTCGCCTTTCGACGAGCTCAAACTGGGCCGCGTTTGATTTGCCGTAGTCGCCCACCTTCATCCGGTAGACGGCCACCTGCCCGGTCGTCGTCTCGAAGACATAGAGAGGCGCCCAGCCCGCGTTGTAGCGTCCGAGCGATCCGGTCGCCATCAGGAAGCGTGGCCGGGCGTCGCCGTCAAGCCCGAAATCGGCGGCGAGGTCACGCTCGGCGAACCGGTCAAGGATCTGCGTTTTGGTTCCCTGTCCCTTGTAGGAGGGGACGGTGGCGAGCAGTCGGGCTCCCTTGTAGTCGAGGAAGTAGAGGGCCTCAAGCGGGATCGATGACCTGGTCCCCTCATCGTACTCGACCAGGACTGGGCCGGTCGCGACGATACAATTGCCGGTTCGGTCGACGGTGGAGGCCTGCATCGGCCCAGGTCGCACTTCCGAGCCGAGCCATCCGAGCACCATCCCGAGACCCATGAACAGCAGACTTCCCATCCCGGAACGTTTCACGGCACGCCTCCTCGATTACCCAGAGCGAAAGGATTCCACCGGTCGCCGTGCGGGGAAAGACGGGCGGCATTGTGCGAGGAACCAGTGGAGGCGTCCAGCCCATTCCGACCCGGGTACGGGACGGAGAACCGGCTTGAAGGGCCGCTCCGATCGGTTTACGAATGGAGGATAGGCCGGGGCGGGACGGCGTGATCTCGGATTTGATAACGACGGAGAGGGGCGCGTGATGGTCCTGGGATGGCTGGCGATACTGGTGATGGTCCCTCTCCAGGTTCCTCGGCCCTTCGCCGCCGAGGAGGCCGTGCGTGAGCTTCACGCGACCGACCGGGCGATCCGGCAGGCGGAGTCGGAGGGGCTTGAACGACTCGCGAACGAGCTGGCTCGCTCCGGCGATGTGGAAGGTGCCCGAGCCGCCCGGGCCCGAATGCCTCTCCATGAGGATCCCGACGGCCCGACGCGGTTCGTCGCGATGCCGGGCGTCGTCCCGCCGCGTCGCGCCGCACCGTCGACCCCGGCGGGGAAGCGGATCGACGAGATCCTCACCCGATCGGCCTCGGCGTTCCTTGACCTGGCCCGACGCGCTGCGAAGGCCGACCCGCCTCGATACGCCCTGTCTGACTCCTGTCTTCGGGCTGTCCTCGACCGCCAGCCCGACCAGCCTGAAGCCCGCCGGCTGCTCGGATTCGTCCCCTACCAGGGCGGATGGGCTCGACCGTTCGACATTGAGCAG
>DAHZZC010000023.1 GCA_027435495.1 Planctomycetales bacterium | reverse complement strand
CGCTGTTCTGCGGTTATTCGCTTAGTAGAGACCCGATGGGCGACACCCGTCCAATTATAGGTTTCTCGCCGGATTTCGGTGCGACCCCCGTTCTCGATCCACTCGGTCCTCACAACCGGCTGGGAAGGACCCAGGCTCAGGTGATAGTTGATCGCTGATCGCTGATCGCCCGACCATTTCATCAGCGCTGATACGAATTTCAAATTCGATGGTAGCCCCCACTCCGTCTGTGTAAAAGAGTTCGGGGATAAATTGATTGCCGGGAAAGATGTGATGAACCTGTTCGGCTGTACTCCGCGAGAGCGTCAGCATCGCCTCCAGAACGCTCGTCTTCCCCGAATCGTTCTGGCCGATGATGACGTGGATCGGCGTGAGCGGGATTCTCACGTCCACCAGGCATTTGTAATTGTTGACGTAGAAGGATTCGATCATGGCGGAGCGGGGCTGTAAAATCAGATCCGGAACATCGCAACTCGCCCAATGATAGCCCACGGGAGATGGCCGGACGAGGTCGCGCGGGTGTTTCTCGCGGAGTCTTATCGCGAGCGGGCTCGCCAGGCTATGATAGTTGTCGGTTTCTTTCCTTGATGCGAACCAGGCCAGAGGCGGCCCCGCGCGGCCGCTGGGAGGCAAGACGATGATCCGTCGGATGGGAGTGATCCTGGGGCTTGGCTGGATGCTGTTCGCCGCGGCGCCGCGGCCCGCCGAAGCCCAGTTCTGGAATTACAATTATGGCGGCTGGGGATGGGGCGGCGGCTGGGGCCAGTCTCCCGAAGGTGCCGCACTCCAGGGCGCCGGGTTTTACGCCATGGGCGCCGGCCAGTACAACCTCAATACCGCCCAGGCCGCGAACATCGATGCACAAACAGCGATGATGTGGAACGAGTATGTCGCGAGCGTGACCCGGGAGTCGGCCCGGCTGCATGAACTCCGTGTCCACCAGGAGTTTCGCAAGAACCAGTCGCTCTACGACGCCCGTCAGCGGCAATTGCGCGAGAATCCCACACGCCAGCAGGTCGACAGCGGCGATGCGCTCAACGCCGCCCTCGTCGACCTGACCGATACCCGCCTCGGCAGCGCCGCTTACCGGGCGGCCCGGGCCCACATTCCGGCCTCGTTGATAGGTACGGTCCCCTTTCGGAACAATGTCGAGCGGGTCACTCTGATGCTGGACGACCTTCGCAAGGCCGTTAAGTGGCCCGAGGTTTTTGAGGGCGAGCGGTTCGCCACACCCAAGAAGAATTTCGATGAGATGGTCGCCCGCGTTCGCGGCGAGGCCGCCGAGGAGGAGATCCAGCCGAAAACCCTGTCGGACGCCCGCGCCATGATCGATCGCCTTCGTGCCGATGTGACCGCCCGTCCGCTCGCCGATCCGGCCGACCAGCGGTCGGCAAACCGCTTCCTCAACGCCTGCTCCTCGCTGCTCGGCCTGCTCGCCAAGCCCGATCTCCAGCCGGCGATTCTCGAGCTTCGGAAGGTTCAGGACACAAGCCTCGGCAATTTACTTGGGTTCATGAACGTCTATAACCTCCGGTTCGGACCGGCGACGACTCCTCGGGAGAAGATCGCTTACCAGCAGCTTTTCGAGATCATGGACCAGGCCCGCGACATGGTGCTGGCCGAGGCGAAGCTCAACGCCCGCGCCTCCGGGTCACGGCCGGATCCGAACCAGGCGACGGAGCTCTTGCAAAAACTCAAGCCGCCATCGAGTCCGCCTCGTGAGTCGAGCGCCCCGGCGCCCCCCACGGCCGGCGCACCGCGTTGAGCAGGATCGCCAGCGAAACGAGCGCCGGGGGACGATCCGGGCGGGCTCAGCCGCCGGGCTCAACTTCGGCCTCGATCGCCTGGAGCCGCGACTCGATCGCCTGGAGCCGGGCACGGGCCGATTTCACGGTCGCCTCGGACTGACGAAGGATGTGCCTCGACTCGGTAAGAGCCAGCTCCTGCTCGTCGACCAGCCGGGCTTCGGTTGACCGGCGGGCCGCGAGTTGCTTGACCCGTTCGAGCAGGCTGGCCCGCGAGGCGACCGTCGCCCGGTCACGCTCGGCCTCGGCATCGGCGCGCTGGACCTCCAGCCGGGCGGCGTCGCGTTCGGCTCGGGCCCGGTCAACCCTCGCCTCGTGCAGGTGCTTCAGGGCTCCGGCCGGTCTCGCGGTTGGACTCGAAGTGGCACGCTCCTGGGTGAGGCGCGCGGAGGCGCGGGCCAGATCGCGGCGGGCCTCGGCCGCGCGAACGGCCGCCTCGGCGATCGCGACGCTGGCCCGCGCCTGGTCGACCTTCGCCTCGGCCTGGCGTTCGTCGGCCTGGGCGGCGCGGAAGCGGTCCTCCTGCTCCTCGACGACCCGGGGCTCGATGGCCTTCCGGCGGGCGAGGATCGCGAGCCGGTCAAATTCCTTCCCGCGGAAGAGGCGGAACGCCTCGGCGCGGGCCTCCTCGGCCTCGGCGTGCTCGACCCGATACTGGGCGTCGGCCTGCTCGGCGCGGGCGTCGTCGAGATCGTCCTCGGCCTGGATCGCCGGGACGACTCCCGAGCCGGTCGCGGCGGCCTCCTGGATGGCGGCGGCCTCTCGGATGGCGGCCTCGGCGGCGGCCAGACGGAGCCGGGCGATTTCGACGCTGAGCCGGGCGGCTCGCTCGGTGGCGAGCCCAGCCCGAACGCCCTCCTGTTCCTCGTCGACGGCCCGCTTATCGGCCGAGCCGGCCTTCTCCAGCTCGACGATTCGGGTCCGTTGCTTCTCGCGGAAGGCGCGCTCGGAGGTCGTCGCCGAAAGGTGGGCCTGAGCGATCTTCACGCCGAGCGCGGCCGCGTCGCGACGGGCCCGCGCCAGGGCCAGTTCCGCTTCCGCGACCGCCTTCTGGCCCTCCTGCTCTCGCGGGACCTCCCCAGCTCGGGCAAGGGCTGTCGGCAGCAGCACAAGCGCGCAGGCCAGCCGCCCGCGCCAGGATCCGCGTCGATTCGTCGGCATCGCGAGGGAACTCCGTCTCGATCGGTTCGGGCGAGGATTCAGGGCCGGCAACGGCACCATCCGCGATCCACTCCGCCCCGCCCCCTTAATGCAGATCCGGTGCCGCCTCGTTGCGGTTCGACTTTCTTCTTTCAGTTCCCTGAGTCGCGGTGGGCCCGGGCGACCCGGCGGATGGCCCGGTCGAGCGTGCCGACGTCCACCGGCTTGACCAGGTGCTCAAGAAAGCCGGCGTCCCGACCGCGCAGAATGTCGCCTTCCATCCCGTATCCGCTCAGGGCGATTCCAGGAAGGCCGTGACGATCGCGGAGCCGCTGCATCACCTCGTAGCCGCTGCCGTCGGGCAGGCCCAGGTCGCTCACCACAACGTCGAACGGTTGCTCCTCGGCCATCGTTAGCGCCCGGGCGACGCTCTCGGCCCAGGCGACCCGGTATCCCTGCCGCTCCAGCAGTCTCGTGGTCGCGCGGGCGGTGTCGACGTGATCCTCGACCAGAAGCACGCGGGTGCGGCCGTCGGGGCCTTCGGGCGGGCTTGCGGCTCCGGGTTCGTCGCGTCCGGGTGGGGTGGTCGACCTGGGCAGCGACACGAAAAACGACGAGCCTCGGCCCGGACCTGCGCTGGTCGCCTGGATCGTTCCGCCGTGCCGGTCGACCACCGCCTTGGCGATGGAGAGGCCCAGCCCCAGCCCACCGTACTGACGGGTGGTCTCCGGATCTCCCTGGTCGAAGGCGTCGAAGATGTGCGGCAGATCCTCCGGGGAGATCCCCTTGCCTGTGTCCTGGACCTCGATCTCGATCGCCGAATCGCCCAGGTTCCGGGTCGCGATCCGGATCGTCCCGCCCCTCGACGTGAACTTGGCGGCGTTCTTGATCAGGTTCCAGACCACCTGCTGCATCCGCGCTGGGTCGACATCGACGGCGTCAGGCCGGGCCGCCAGCGACGTTTCGAGCGTGATCCCGCGATCTTGAACCTCGCCACCGACGATATCCATGACCTGCTCGATCAGGTCGTTGAGCCGCGATCGCCGGAGGTCGAGACGGAGCTTCCCGCTCACGACCCGGCTGAGGTCGAGCAGGTCGTCGATCAGCCGGGTCTCCAGGGCGATGTTCCGCCGGATCATCGCCAGGTTCTCGCGGATCTCGGGCGGCAGGTCGGGCGCCATCTCCATCAGCGCGACCGCCGTAACCACCGGCGCCAGCGGGGTGCGCAGCTCGTGGCTGAGCGCGGCGAGGAATCGGTCCTTGGCCCGGTTGGCGGCCTCGGCGGCGTCCTTGGCCTCCTGGAGTTGCGACTCCGACTCCTTTCGCTCGGTGATGTCCTGGATCGCGCCGACGAGCCGGACGACACGGCGGTCGACGCCACTGCCCTCGAAGAGGGCCCGGCCGCGGGAATGGACCCACCGGATCGAGCCGTCGGGACGGAGGCATCGATACTCGACGTCGTAGTCTTGCGGGTTCTGAGGCGCGATGGCGCGGTCGGAGGCGGTGCGGACGCGGGAAACGTCCTCGGGGTGGATCATCGCCTCGAAGCGATCGAGGGTGATCGGTTCGTCGGGTCCCAGGCCGAAGATGGCTCGGGTGCGGTCCGTCCACCGAAGCTCGCCGCTGGGGATGTCGCGGTCGAAGAGGCCCAGGCCGGTCGACTCGACGGCCAGCCGGAGCCGCTCCTCGCTGGCGTCGAGGGCGGCCTCCACTCTCCGCCATTCGGTCACGTCCAGGAAGGCTCCGATGGCACCTCGGGTCCGGCCGTCCTCGTCAAAGAGCGGGGCGGCGGTGCCGTGGATCCGCTTGCGGCGGCCGTCGACAAAGGCGGCCTCCAGCGTGATCCCCGCGATCGCCCGTCCCTCCCGCGCCGCAACCTGCATGGGTAGCTCCTCTGGCGGGATCTCGTGGCCGTCCTTGAAGAAGTTGTAGTGCCGCGGCCGCTCCGGCTCGGGCGCGGTGAGCGAGGTGTTGGCCTCGGGCGCGGTCTCCAGGAGCTGGGTCATCCCCGAGTTGCCCCGGATTCGAGTGCAGGCCGGGTCCTCGGCCAGCGCGATGGCGATCGGAATGGTCTCGAAAAGGGTCTCCAGCTCGGCGACCCGGTTGCGGAGGCTCCGGTTGAGCCGGACGATCTCCTGACGGTCGCGCCACTGGGCGTCGATGTCGGTACAGGTGCCGTACCACCCGGCGAGCCGGCCCGACTCATCGCGCTGGGGCAGAGCGTGGCCGAGGAACCACCGGTAGAGACCGTCGATCCCCCGGAGGCGGTACTCGATGTGGAACTGGGTGCCGTCGCGGAGCGACTGGTTCCAGGCGTCGAGAACGCCGGCCCGGTCCTCGGGATGGATCGCCTCGGCCCAGGCCCGCTCGGGCGGGTCGTCGGGGCCGACGCCGATGTAATCGCGAAAGCGGCGGCTGATGTACTCGAGGTTGCCGTCGGGCCGGCAGGTCCAGACCAGGTGCGGGATCGATTCGGCCAGGAACCGGAACCGCCGCTCCCCCTCGCGGAGCCGCTCCTCGTCGCGCCTTCGATCCTCGACATCGACGGCCGAGCCAAACCGGCGGACGACCTGGCCCACCTCGTCGCGCACCGGGACAGAGCGGGCCGCATGCCACCGATAGGTCCCGTCCCGCCGCCGGATTCGGACGTCGACCTCAAACCCCTCGCCTCCGGAGACCGCCGGATTGCGACGGCCCATCATCCGATCGAGATCGTCGGGGTGGATCGCCGATTGCCAGCCCAGCTTCGATAGAGCCTCCTCACGCGACTGGCCGGTGTACTCGTACCATCGGTCGTTGAAGTAATCGACGTCGCCGGCGGCGGTCGCCGTCCAGACAATGTGGGGCAAGGTGTCGGCCATCCGACGCGCCTCGGCCTCGCGTGCGCCGGCCGCATTCGCTCCCGGAGCTTCTGCCTCGGACGCCTGTCCACCGGCCGGTACCTCGTCGTCCGGCCCGGTCGGCAACCCTGGATTCGGGCCGGTCCAGCCCTGCCCCATCATCTCGCCCCTTCTCTCCGGGACCCCCCCGAATCGACCCACCGCTCATCCGCGTGGTACAAGATCCCCGCCTTCGGTTCCTCTGCACGCAATTCGGCGACCTTCTCCGTCGCGATCCTTCCTGCATTTCTGGAGTGATTGCAGGGATGAAGATAAGGATAGAACCTAAACGCCCACGTCGGCATCGGCAAGGGGAATCTTGATGGGCGTGCGCCGGTTTTCGGTTTTCGGTGGTCGCCCTCCACTGAGGACTTCGTCGCCGGGCCTTTCTGCTAGAATCGAGTGGATCTCTGCACGAGTTCCGGAGATGAGCGATGGACCTTCCAGCCAAGTTCCCGAGCGAGACCGAGGTGATCCTCGAAGACGTGGCGCGGTTCCGGGCGCTCTCGCCGAGCGAGCGGATCCGGGCGATTCAGGACCTACTGGCCGACGGTGAGTTCCTGTTGCGCAAGTCACCGAGAGCGGAGTGGGCCCGTCGGTATGCCGAGGAGCAGGAGGAGATCGCGCGGCAAAACATACGGGAGTTCATCGCAAGCCATGGAAAATGAGCGGAATCTCCTGCCGGGCGACGCAGTGCGAGCCGCCGAATTGTTGGCCGAGGCGTTTGACGTCCGATCGACCCGCTATGCGCTCATCGGCGGATTGGCCTGCGTGCTCCGTGGCCGTCCCCGCTTCACCCGGGATGTGGACCTTCTGGTGGATGTCCCGCAGCTCGTCCTGCCGGCGCTTCTTGACGACCTTGCCGGCCGGGGCTTCGAGATCGACACGACGGCCGTCATCAAGCAGTATGTCCGCGAGTACGTGGCCTCGTTCTCGTTCCGCGGTGTCCGAATCGACTGGCTCCGGCCGGTCCTCCCGCTCTATGCCCGCGCCCTGACCGACGCAACACACGTGGAATGGACCGAGGGCCATTCGATCCGGGTCGCCACGGCCGAGGGGCTGATTCTCACCAAGATGGTCGCGTTTCGTCCCCAGGACCAGCTCGACATCGACACGCTGCTCACCGCCAATCGCGACACCATCGACGTCGACCTGATCCGCACTGAGTGGGCCCCGTTCGCCGCAACCGAGCCCGAGCGCACCGCCTGGCTGGAAGCGGCCATCGATCGGCGGGTTCTCCGGCGAGAATGAACCCCTTCAGATCGTACCGGTTCCTGGCAGGACCTGCGGGAAGTGGCCCTGTCCCCGGGCCCGACCCTCGATCCGGCACCATTCGCCGATGCGATTCATTCATGCGCGATTGGTTGTCCGGCCGGCTCTGACGTGGACTTTCTCAAGGATGGGGATCGTTGGGCCGATGATAATGGACACGGTGTTCGCTCACGGATCGTGAGCGCGCCGCCGGCGCCGATGGCAACCTGTTCCGCATCCTGGGGCGATGTGGGGGGCGATCAGGACGATCGTCCCCTGGTTGATGGCATCACCACGGCCGCGCCGAACGTCCCGTGCAGGAGGAGGGGTTCCCGACATGCACATCCCGAGATGGGTGGTCAGCCTCCTGGGGGTCGGCTGCGTCGGCTTCGGGGGATGCAGCCAGTCCGGTTGGTTGCGCCCGCGTGACCCGGCGGAGATGAAGACGGTGGCGTCGATCGACGGGAAGCCGGTGGCGTCGTCCTCCGGCGAACCGGGGACCGGCCTGGCCCGTCGCGAGCAATTCGACGAACCTTCCCGGCCGTCGGCGGCCGGCGCGAGGGTCTCGGGGCGGGTCTTCGATGAGGATGGCCGCGCGGTTCCGAACGCCAAGGTCCGGCTGGTTGTCGGCGGGTCGTCGGGCGGCCGGGCCCACTTCGCGACGACCGACCGATCGGGGGCCTTCACGCTCCACGGGCTCCGCCCGGGGCGCGATTACACGCTGATCGCCGAATACCAGGCCGAGGATGGGATGATGTCGGGCCGTGTCCAGGCCCGGGCGCCTGAGTCGGGCGTTCGGATCGGCCTGGCGGCCCGCGATCAGGAGGTCGATCCGAAGACCTCGCACCGGCTCTCGTCTCGGGGGCGGCCGGGGCTCTTCAACGAGGAGGTCGCCGACGACTTCCCGGTCGCCGCTCGGCCAAGGGTCCGCGACGACGCCGGTACGGCCGATCGAACGCCGGCCGATGACCCGGCTCCCGCCGACCAGGAGGCGATCGCCGAGGCGCCTTCGAGGTCGAGTCGGTCGCTTGCCGACGGTGCCGAGGCCCGGCTGGCTGCGGGTCCGTCCTCAACAGCGGCCCCGGTTCGGGCGGGCTGGACGGTTCGCCACGATCCGGAGGAGACCCAACCCCACCGCGCCCGGAGCCGGAAGAACGCCGGAGATCCGTCCGACGGCCCTCCCCTGCCCGACGATGCCGGCGACGAGGGCGAGAACCCGCTGCCGCCAGCCCTTGAGGCGGAGGGCTCATCAGCGCCTCGGTCGGCCCGTCGCGAAGCGTCCTCGCCCCCGCGCTCGCGTCGATCCTTGCCCCGGACCGCCGCCGTCGATCGCGAGCCGTCCGAGGCGCCCCGATCGATCCCCTCCGATGCCTTTGGCACCGTGGACGACCGATCCTCGACGGACGACCAGGCCGCACGCCGATCCGCCGAGACACCTCGTCGCTCCTCGCGACAGGCTCCCGTCGCGTCGGGCCGACC
>DAHZZC010000022.1 GCA_027435495.1 Planctomycetales bacterium | reverse complement strand
ACCCATCCATAATCATGCCGACGGTCGCTCTGCGTCCCAAACAACTCGCTCTTGCGAGGTATGCTCCCGGAATCCGGGCTCGTTCGGGCTCTCGAACACCCCGAGACCAGTAGCGCCGCGATGAGGCAGCCGATCCATTGGGGGAAGGAAAAACGCTGCGGAGAGGTGAGATTTTTTACCCCCCCCCAATTATTGCATGCACCACGCCATGACTAAAAGGAAATGGGGAAGTGCCGAGCATGATATCCGCCGCCTCTGTGCGTCGATGGAGCGATTCACCGTAGCGAGGCCACATCATAGATGTCGATGAAAATAATCGAGGCGATGCCTTGCGTCAAGAAAAAAACGAAGGAAATCAGACCGCGATTTGTCTTTGAAATTCGCCGAACTCTCCGACTCTCCGTCCGTGCTATTTTCGTGTCGCTCGGCCCGAGGAAACCGGGCCGGAGGAGCGGGACGGCGGGTGTAAGACACCAGCCGCCCGCCACGTGATTATCGGGAATCCTGGCCGAGAGATTAGCCCCCGTGATCCCAGTTGAAGTGGAACGGATTGGGATAGGGGCCGGGTCCGGGAGCGACCGGGTCGAGATCGTAGATCGGGACGTAACTGCCCATCTGATAGTACATTCCGACGGGCCGGTAAGGGTCGACCAGTCCCTGGACAAACCGGAGCGGCCGGGGCCAGGGGCGGGATGAGGCGTCGATGGTGCTCCGGCCCGGCGAGCCGTAGAAGTAGGGATACACGCTCTCGGTGTGCGAGGCCTTCCAGCCGAGGCCGTACATCCCCTGGCTGCGGAACCAGTTGATATGGCGAAGCGTGCCGCGGTCGGCGTAGCGGGTCAGGTAGAAGTTATCGCGGCGCGGGTCGGGGGGCAGGAACATCGGGGTCGCGGCGAACCGCATCAACAGTCCGCTCCGCTCTTCGGTCTGGGGCACCTGCGGGATCGGCGGTTGAGCCGAGGCCCGGACGCCCAGCCAGGCCGAGAGCCCCATCGCCAGGAGCCCGGCCCGCGCGGCGGCCGACATCGGTCCTCTCGATCGGTTCATGACAGGATCTCCATTCCTCGCGATTTCCCCATCCTGGGGACGATCTGGATCACAACAGACAGAAGACGCCTTCTAACGAAAGGAGGGCCCGGCGAAGCGATCACCGGGCCCCGATCCCATCCGGTCGTCCCAACTTCCCGATCAGGGAGAGTAGGGGTTCATCGGCGGGAACGAGAAGAAGTCGCGGGGCGACCGGACCGGGTTAACGTACGGGACATAACCCGGCGTGAGCGGAACCGGCCCGCCCGCTCCAACGAAGTACTCAATCTTGTTACCGCGGTGGAACAGTCCGCCGAGCTTGCCGAGGCCGTGGCCCCCACCGTTACCCAGGCCGTGGCCGCCGTGGCCCCCGCCGTTGCAGAGGCCGCAACCGGGATCTCCGCAGCCGGTCATCCCCGATCCACCGCAACTGCCGCAACCCTTACCATGGCATCGGCCGCACTTGTTGCCGTGGTGCCTGTGCAAGCCTTTCAGTCCGCAGCCATTCGCGCCGCAGGGCGACTGCGACAAGGGGCCCACGAACGACTGACCGGCCGGCATCGCCTGAGTGCTGGCGACCGGGCCGACTGGGTCGTAAAACCCGCCACCCGCCGGCGCGACGCAGGCGTCGCAAGGTGCGAACTTCCCGGCCTTGTGATGGTGGCCAGGGCCGCCACCATGACCAATTCCGTGGCCTCCCTTGCCGAATAATCCGCACCCAGCCGGGTCGCCATTGCAGTTATCGCCCTTGCAGCCGTGCGCCAGGCCGTGCCCCTTGCCATTGTGGCCGCAGCCGAGGCAGCTGAGCAGGCCGTGCATCCGGCAGGCGGAGCAACCCAGCAGACCGTCCTTCGCATAGTGGCCGTACGGAATCGGCGGCGCCATCATCTGGCTGCCCGTCGAGTAGTCGAAGGCCGCGACCTCCGGGGGAATCGTCTTGTGCAGGTGGTAGCCGTCGGCCCGCGCGGTGCCGACCCACGAAAGGGCCAGGCCGATTGCGGCCGTCCCGAGGAAAAGCGAAATCCCTCGCCATCTTTCGAAACGCATGGTCTATCCCTTGCTTGTCATCCGTGAGTCCCTCCTGGGGTGTCTCGAATCCAGCGAGCGGCGGACGTGCCCGGCCCTCCTGCGCTCGGACGTCGCGATCGGTCTCATCTCGTCTCAGAGGATCGGTCCGCCGCCGATCCCTCCTCGACCCAATTGCCCGCGGCCTCAAAAAAAGAGGACCGGTCCCCCTTAAACCCCGGGGGACCGGTCCATTCGCTTCAATCTTGTTTGGAGCGAAGCTCGATCGCTCGCTCGCTGAGCAATCAGCGACGGCTGTAAACCATCGAGGCCGGCAGGTCGTTAACCGGCTGAGAGTTTGTCCCGTACGCCTCGGCGGCGTGCTTCTCGCGACGGCGATCGATGGACTCGCGGTGGTGCATCAGGTACATCGACGGCCGGAGCATGTGGGAGATGATATGCGGCCGGTTGTGCCCGACGCCCGGCATCGGTGCCGGCGGCGGCGGAACACTGGTCGCCATCACGGAGGGATCATACGACCCGGGCGTCCGCCTCGCCATCGCCGCGGCCATCCGAGGGTCACCCGCCGGGCCGCCGCTCAGGCTGCTCCGGGCCATCCCGATCGGGGCCGGCTCGGAGGAGGGCATCATGCCGTCGGTCGTCGCGTAACCAGGCTCGTTGGAACCGCCGACGACCGCATAGCCAGGCGCTCCTGGCTCGCTCATCACGACCGGTCCCTCAACCACCGTCGTGCCCGCGGCCATCGGCATCCCGGCCGGATAGCTCGGCGGCGGAGGAATGTCCACACCGTCCATCTTCTTCACCCGGGCCCGCTGGCATTCCACGCAATGCCGGGCGCCGAAGAGCCCATGATGCTGGTGTCCGGCCGTCTCTGCGACGGCCGCAGTCGCCGGCGCCGATGAGGACGGCGGCATCGCACCCGGCTTCGAGCCCGGCGTGTAGGCCTGACCGGTTAGTGGACCGCCCCAGACCGGCGGCATCGAGGTCTTCGATTCTTCCGCGGGCGACAGTGGGATGGCAGCGCCAGGGCCGGTCGCCGGGGCGAACGCGGGAGCGTTCGGCATCGGGGCGGACGGCGTGGCGACCTGGGCCGTCGCCGTCGATCCGGCCGTCGCCGACATCGCCAGGCCGCAGACGCCCAGGACCCATCGAGATCGGACACGCATCTGGGAACTCCTTTCCCCGGTCCGCTCCGCGACCGGACGGGGCATCCTCCCCCGAATCTCGGCTCGCCTCGGAC
The DNA here is from genome assembly GCA_027435495.1 of Planctomycetales bacterium. Taxonomy (GTDB): domain Bacteria; phylum Planctomycetota; class Planctomycetia; order Isosphaerales; family Isosphaeraceae; genus JAKAUH01. The sequence goes on along the minus strand of DAHZZC010000022.1, from coordinate 2,130 downwards.
CCTGTTCGTGAATGACGGCCCGACCCCCTCGCTCTGAGGAAATCCGACGGGGCACCGGCGCGCGGGCCTCTCGCCGTCTGGCGGGCTTCATGATACATCCCCTATCATCGGCACTACCGGGACGGTTCTTGATCCTTCCGTCCGCACGGGTCCGTGTTCAGCAAGAAAGGGGCAGGCGGCCTTAAAACCGGCAACCGTCTCCCAGCTCGCCGCCACGGGTCCATAATGGAGCTGGGATGCTTACCGACGACGGACGACGGACCACTCACGGCCTGACCACGGACGCCGAGAGCCAATGATGCTGCAAAATGACGTGCGGGAGAGGCGGACTCGACTCGGTTGGTCGCAGGAGGAGCTGGCGAGCCGCTCGGGCGTCTCGCGAGCGGGAATTAGCTCCATTGAGACCGGCCGACTGGTCCCCTCCACCGCGACGGCCCTGGCGCTGGCCTCGGCGATGGGAACGACCGTCGAGGCGCTCTTTCACCTCCCGGGCTCGCGGCCAGCCCTGGGAGAGGAATGGGCGTGGGCGCCGGCCTCGCTGCCGTGCCGGTACTGGCGGGCCGAGGTCGGGGGCCGCGTGTACCTCTATCCAGTTGAGGTCTCGACGACGGGCCTGATCCCGCACGACGGGACCGCCCGCGTCGACGGCCGTGACGAGCGGAGCCGGTCCGACCCCTCGCGCACTCTGGTGATCGCCTGCTGCGACCCGGCCGCCGGCCTGCTCGCCGCGGAGCTCGCCCGGCAGGAGGAGCTGCGCCTGATTGTCCTCCCGCGATCGAGCGCCTCGGCCCTCGAGCTGCTCGATCGCAGCCTGGTTCATGCCGCCGGGCTGCACCTCGCCCGGGTCGACGAGCCCGAAGGGAACGCGCCCGCGATCCGATCGCGGCTCGGCGGTGATCGATCGTGGGGCCTGCTCCACGTCGCCGGATGGGACGAGGGCATCGCGATCGACCCCGGGCTGGACCTTGGCACGATCCGGGAAATTGTCGACGCCCGGCTTCGATGGGTCGTCCGCGAGCCCGGCTCCGGGGCGCAGCAGTGCCTCGACGAATTGCTCGGCCCCACGGGCACCCGGCCGGTTCGGAAAGGGCCGCGTGCCTTCGATCACCGGGGCGTCGCCGATGCGATCCGCGGCCAGGGCGCGGACGCCGGAATCTGCCTCCGACTCGCCGGCGACGAGGCCGGTTTGAAGTTCCTCAGCGTCCGCCGAGAGGCGTACGACCTCTGCGTTCCCGACGCCTCGATCGACGACCCGCGCATCCGGGCGCTCCTGCGGGTCGTCCGCTCCGGCGCCTATCGGCAACTGCTCGGCGACCTCCCCGGCTACGAGACCGCCCGAACCGGCGAAATCCAACCGGTCGACGCGACCTCTTGACTTCAATGCGGGGCGCCTCCACCATGTTCGGGACATCGGGCGCCGTAGCCCCGACGCGAACCCCTTGACACAACGAGGAATTACCGGATGCGATCGTTGATTTGCGCGGCCAGCGTGCTTGGCCTTCTCACCGCCATGGTCCTGACCTCTCGCCCCGCCGGCGCCAAGGACGATGAGAAGCCCTCAACCGAGCACATCATGAAGAAACTCTACAAGGGCAAGAAAGCCACGTTTGCCGAGATCAAGGCCCAGTTAAAGGGTGAATCGCCCGACTGGAAGAAGGTTGAGGCCGATGCCAAAACCATGGAGAAATACCTGGGTTTCCTTTCGAAGGGCAAGGCGCCTCGCGGCGACCAGGCCCATTTCGAGAAGCTGGCCAGCGCCCACCTCAACGACGCGACGGCCCTCGACCACGCGGCCGGGGAGAAGGATCTGGAGCAGGCCCGCGCCGCGGTGAAGAAAATCGGCGGCTCGTGCAAGAGCTGCCACCAGGCCCACCGCCGCTCTCACTAACCGGCCGGTTCTGGGGCGATCGATGCCTACCGCCACCCCCGCCGGGCGACGGTCGCCCCACCGCCTTCCCTGCAGATCGATCCCCCTCGCGAAGCCACACCGACGATGCAATTCCCTCTGCTCTCTCACAAGGCGGCCCGGTTCACCGAGAGCGTCATCCGAGGGATGTCGATCGAGGCCAGACGCCATGGCGCGGTCAACCTCGCCCAGGGGATGCCCGACTTCCCCGCACCGGCCGAGGT
>DAHZZC010000021.1 GCA_027435495.1 Planctomycetales bacterium | reverse complement strand
GCGATGATGAAGAACAGGAGGATGTTCAGGATGCTCTGCTCGACGGCCACCGCGCCCAGCAGCGGGCCCTGCTTCTGCTCCCAGGTCTGGACCTGGTAGAAGCGAGGCTTCATCCGGTCGAGTGCAGACTGGATTCGGGCCGAGAGGGCGGTGAGGTCGACACCGGGCTTGACCTTGATCTGGATCGTGTTGACGGCGCCGACGCCACGTTTGAAGTCGTAGAGCCATCGGGCTCGCTGGAGGATCTCCAGCGGCATGTAGACGTGGGTCGAGTCGTACTCGCTCATCCCGCTCTTGAAGTAGCCGACGGTGGTGGCGGTCTGGAAGCTGGCCTCCGACTTCGTCTGGCCGAACCGAGGGAAGAGCAGGTTGACCTGGGTTCCCGGCGGGGCAATAAAGATGTCTTCCATCCCCTTCTGATGGATGGTCGCCAGCGCGTAGCCGAGGATCGCGCCGCAGTCGGGTGCCTGCTCCTTCATCTCGTTTTGAAGCTCCTGCTGGAGAAGCAGGTCATCCGGGTTCTGGCGGTCGATGGGGAAATCCTTGAGGAGTTCGGAGGCGGTGGTTGTCGGCCGGAGCTCGTCAGGGACGTCGAACGAGGGTTGGATTCGACGGCCGCGCTGGTCGATGAGAAACTCGGCGAAATCTCCGGTCTTGGCCCGGTCTTTCGGCTGGATGCCGATGATCTGCACGGGACGGTTCCAGACCTCGCCGTTGACCCGGAAATGGATGATGCCGGGGCACTCCATCGTCGGGGCCATCGCGAGAATCTCGTCGCCTGTGACCGCCTGAATCCGCGCCATGACCTCCTGCCACTCGTAGAAGCCATTGAGCGTGTACGACTCGACGACGACGTCGGCCAGGATGCCGTGGAGGCGGTCACGCATCTTTTCGGCGAACCCGGCCATCACCGAATTCACGACGATCATCGTCGCGACGCCGAGCATCACGCTGATCACGCTCGCCAGCGCAATGTACCGCGTCCGGAGATACCGCCAGCAGAGCAGGTACTTGTACACCTCGGCTCCTCCTTGAGCTGGTTATTGGTTCTTTGTTATTGGTAATGGGTCGTTCCTGTCGAACCGGGCCTCGTGGGCCATCCCAGCACCAATTACCAATTACCAATAACAAATTACGGGTGTCCGGGACGCATGAGCGGGAAGAGAATGACGTCTCGGATGGTGGTGCGGTCGAGAAGGACCATGCAGAGGCGGTCGATACCGATCCCCAGGCCGCCAGCCGGGGGCATCCCGTGCTTGAGCGCCCGGACGAAATCGTCGTCCATCTTTGCCATCGAGTCCTCCTCCTTCTGTCCGGCGAGCTGCTTGCGGAAAAGCTCTTCCTGGAGGTGAGGATCGTTCAGCTCGGTGTAGGCGTTGGCCAGCTCGATCCCGCGGATATAAAGCTCGAACCGCTCGGCGACCGCCGGATTCGAGGTCTTCCGCTTGGTCAGCGGGCAGATGGCGGCCGGGTAGTCGATGACGAAGATCGGGCCGTCGAGGCGATCCTCGACGACGGCCTCGAACAGCTCGCTCATGACGACATCCGGGTCCTTGCCGGCGGTGTGGACGCCAGCCTCCTCAGCGCGGGCCTTCACCGCGGAGGGGTCGGACGGATCGATCCCGGCATGTTCGGCGAGCAGTTCGGCGTACGTCCTGCGCGGCCAGGGCGGGGTGAAGTCGATCGTCGCCTCGCCCCACTTGCGGACGTATCCGCCGCCGATCGACTCGATCGCGCCGCAGATGAGCGACTCGGTGAGGTCCATCATCGAGTGATAATCGCCGTAGGCCTGGTAAGCCTCGAACATCGTGAACTCGGGGTTATGCCTCGGGCTCAGCCCCTCGTTCCGATAGACCCGGCCGATCTCGAAGACCCGTTCCATCCCGCCGACAAGCAACCGCTTCAGGTAGAGTTCGGGCGCGATTCGGAGGAAGAGGTCGATGTCGAGGGCATTATGATGGGTGATGAACGGTCGGGCGGCGGCGCCTCCGGCGATCGACTGCATCGTGGGCGTTTCGACCTCGGCGAAGCCTTTTTCGGCCATCGTTCGGCGGAACGAGGCGATCACCTTTGACCGGCCGAGGAAGACGGCGAGCGACTCCTCATTGCTGAAGAGGTCGACGTAGCGCTGGCGGTATCGCTGTTCCTGATCGGTGAGGCCGTGCCACTTTTCGGGGGGCGGCAGCAGGCTCTTGGTGAGGAACGTGAGCGACTCGGCGAAGACGGTCAGCTCGCCGGTCCGGGTGTAGCCGAGCCGGCCGTCGACGCCGATGATGTCGCCGAGGTCGAGCAATTCGGCGATCTTCCAGCCGGTTTCGCCAACCTGCTTCTGGCCGACCATCACCTGGAGCCGGCCGGACCAGTCGCCGATCTGGAGGAAGTTGACCTTCCCCTGCCCGCGCCGAAGCATGATCCGCCCCGCAACCCGAACCGTTGGGCCGGCATTGGGATCGGCGCCGGGCTCGTTGGGAGGGGCTGAGGCGCGCAGGTCGGCGATCGATCGGTGGCCGTCGAACCGATGGCCCCACGGGTCGATCCCCAGCTCCGCAAGCTGACGGAGCTTCTCCATCCGGACGTCTTCCAGGCTCTCGCGCGACTCGTCGGCCATCGTTCCCCTTACTGCTTCTCGACCCGGGACTTCGGGCATGATCCGGGGCCATTGTAATCCGACGGGCGGGGCGGTCAATCGCAAGTCCTGGACGGCTCCGCGCCATCCTCGCCCGGATCGGGTATCCTGGAAGGACGAGACGGTTTCGCTGGATTGGGCCGGGGGCAGCCATCATGCTTGTTCGATTCTCGGTCGAAAACTGCCTCTCGTTCCGCGATCGGGTCGAGCTTTCGATGATTGCGTCGGAGGAGGTTCGCGACCATCCCGAGCACGTCATCCGCGCGGGCGGTGGGGATGACATCCCGGTGCTCAAGCTGGGGGTCATCTACGGCGCGAATGCTTCGGGCAAGTCGAACCTGGTCAAGGCCATGTTGATGGCGAGGGATATGATTCTCGATCCGCAGGATGTCGGTAGTCGGATCGTCCGCGCGCCTTTCAAGCTCGATCCGGCCTGCCGCGACATGCCAACGCGCTTCGAGTTCGAGATCCAGATCGACAACCGATATTTCGCTTACGGTTTTTCCGTGTCCGCCGAGCGTGTGGAAGAAGAGTGGCTGTTTGAGGTCGGTCGAACCATCGAGAACAGGGTTTTCGAGCGGAACGGCGGTCAGTTCGAGTGGGGAGACTGGCTCGGGTTGCTGGATCACGAGAAGGTCTCATTCCTGAAGAGCAATGCCAAAGGGACACACAGCACTCGCCTCTTTTTGACAGATTGCCGAGAGCGAAACCTCCACGATACCGTGCCAGAGATCGCAGATATCCTCGCTGTTATTCGATGGTTCGAGGACGGATTGATTGTAACACTCCCGGATTGGTTCTATCGCAGTATCCCTGTTCGATTGCAATCGGATGAATTGTTTAAACAAGAAATGTCCAGGTATCTTCGGTGCTTCGACACGGGCATAGAGACGGTCGATGTCGAGCCGATGGATCCCTCAAGTCGTGAGCTCGAGAGGACGTTTCCCGGCAGCGGCTACTTCTCAGGACTTCTGGCCGCCCAGGGGACGTTCGATGGGTCCAATGAGTTCACGGCCCGCGACGAGCAGGGCGTGCTACGGACATGGAGGCTGGTCTCCCGGCATCTCGGCCAGACCGAGACAGAACCGAGAGCAACCTTCGAGATGAGCGAGGAATCCGACGGCACGCGCCGGTTGATGCAACTGGTTCCCGCGATGATCGCGATGATGGAGGGCGGCGGCGTCTTCGTGATCGACGAACTTGATCGGAGCCTCCACGCCGATATCCTCCATTCTTACCTGGCGAATTTCCTGAAATACTCCACGGGACGGAGTAGCCAACTCATCGTCACGACTCACGACACGACCCTGCTGAGGCAAGACTTCCTTCGGCACGATGAGGTCTGGTTCGTCGAGAAGGGGAAGGACCAGTCTTCGCGGCTGGTCGCTCTCGAGGAGTACAAGGACGTCGATCAGAGCAAGGATCTCCAGCAGGATTATCTGCTCGGGCGATTCGGCGGCGTCCCGGTGATTCGCGACTTCTCGTGGCTCGGAGAGAAGCATGGGGAGACAGCGTAGGGAGTTCGTCCGCCGCGGGGGATTTCGGGACGATGCCCTGTTCGTCATCGCCTCCGAGGGGGCAGTGACCGAGCCTCGATACTTCAACGGCCTGAGGGAGCGGCTGCATACCCCCAGGATTCACATCCATGTTCTGCAGAAGGACGATCCCACTCTCAGATCGCCGGCGCATGTCCTGGGCGAGCTGGACCGGTTTCGAAGCACGTACACCCTTCGGGACGGCGATCAGCTCTGGCTCGTGATCGATCGTGATGCGTGGAAGCCCGAGAGGGTCTCGTCGATCGCGCAGGAGTGCCAGGCCAAGGGATACTTTCTCGCGGTGAGCAACCCTTGCTTCGAAATCTGGCTCCTGCTGCACTTCGAGGACGTTCCCAATCAACCGGAACCCCGAAGGCAGGAACTCGCGGAGAATGCGGGCGGTCTCCTCACATCGCTCGTGGGCTGCCAGCTCAGGCCGGGGACGGATTACATCGACCACTTCCTGCCGAATCTCGATGGGGCGATCGCCCGCGCCGAGGCCCTCGATACGCGACCGGAAGATTGGTGGCCCACTGGGCTCGGAACGCACGTCCATCGGCTGGTGAGGCACTGGCGGCCGGGATCGTGCTGAAGGAGGCCGGGATCTCCGAGGACCTGTCAACGGCCAGCGCTCATCACCTTCATCCGATCGGCCAGAGCGGCGAAATCGGGGTGATGGCGCAGATTCCACAGGGAACGGGACTGGTACTCTTTCACCAGGATTCGGCTAAGGTTGTCGTATCCCATGTCGACCGCTCGGGTGAGCGCCTCCATTGCGCGTCCGGCGCATCGGGCGTGAAGGCGGGTTCGCTCCCCGGGCGATAACATCGAAGTTTGCTGCGATTCCAGATAGCCGAGCATCTCGGCGCGGGCCTCCGCGAGCCGGATCAGGTTCCGTTGTGTGTCGGTCTCGAGGTCGCAGAGCGCGTCCACGCTCGCGGTGAATTCCTTCATGTTGTTCTTCTCCACGGACGTCCAGGCGCGATGGACGAGCAGCGCGATTGCCAGTCGGATCGGCCGTCCAAGAGCGAAATCGATGTTGTTCATCGCGCGGGCGATGGCGTTCGAATCTGCCATCTCTTCGATCCGGTAGACCGTCACGTTGGGCAACGCACGCTCGAGGTTCAGCACGCTCTCGTCGGTGATCGGGGTCCCGGAGATCCAGACCATCCTCAAGCCCTTCAGCCCGTGGAGATGAGCCAATCCCGCGTCGCCGATGTTCGTCCGATCGAGCTGGATGTCCAGGAGATTCTCCAGCTTTTCGAGGTGGACCATCCCGGCGTCGGTGATCGCCGTTTCGTCCAGTCGGAGGCTCCTCAAACGCGGGAGCCGGCCGACGTGGGCGAGGGTCGAGTCGTCGGCTGGCTTCGGAAAGTTTTGTTGCTCAGGGATCGACGAGACGCCACGTGGCGCAGGGCCAGCCCGGCGACCGGTGGACGGCTTCAGAGAGAATCGTGTCCGCGGAATCAGCGAGACGTCGAGGACGTTGGCGACGTAGTCGACCGGGACGAGCCGGGCGAGCCACTTCGGGGCCCGCCACTTTCCGTCGTAGTCGAGGATGTCGGGGTTGTAGTTGCCCCATTTCCAGTCGTACTCGACGGAGCCGCCCGCCCGCTGGATCGCGGCGACGGCGTCCTGCTGGGTGTGGACGCTCCGCACGTAGTATCCCAGCCAGACGGCCAGCACCAGCACGACCGCCATCAACGCCCGCACGCTGATCCGGAGGCGTGGCTGTTTGCGAGGGACTGGCGCGACGATCGGTTCGTTCATGGCGACCCCCCCTTCGAGTCGGTCGGCGATCAGGGCACCGACCGACCTAGCTTCAGCAGCAGCCGCTCGGCCCGGTAGACGATCTCGACGTCCTTGTTCGAAAGCGCGTCCTCCAGGACGGGGACCGCGGCGGGGCCCATCTCGAAGAGACGCTCCTCGGCCTGGTCGCGGGCGTGCGACGACTTCTCGCCGAGAAGTTGGACCAGTCCCCGGGCGCGGTCCTGGAGCCTCGGGTCGATCCCGTGGACCACGATTGTCGCCGTTCGGGCCAGCTTCCTCGGCGCGGGGAAGACGTCGAGTGTCACCGCCTCGTCGAGCGCCGGCCGCGAGAGGTGGACCAGGACGACCAGTTCCCTCGGCTCGAAGAGTTGTGGGCCGTACTGGTCGAGGAGGAAGTTCGCCAGGTACTCGCGCAGACCCTGGCCGACCAGTCGACGGACCATCGTCAGGCGGGTCATGTCGCGATAGGTCGGGTCGGAGGGTGGTCTCGGTGTCGACATGACCAACTTCACCGGCGGACCCTCGATCACGCGATCCTTCTTGTCGGCCTCGGCGAGGCGGGCGGCGGTGGTGATGAAGAGGCGGCCGTCCTCGGTGACGCGGTAGCTCAGCCCCGCGCCGCCGAGGACCTCCGCCATCGCGTCCCGGGCCGCGATACTTGGGGCCCGGAGGCTCGTCGGCTGGTTCATGTCGATCTCGGCCCGAGCGATCGCCTTGTCGTCCAGCTCGTAGCGGATGCGGGCCTGGCTCGCGATCATGGCGATCGCATCCTTGCGCGGAACGCCGTCTGCGTTCACCTGGATCGATCGGTTCATCACCTGATCGACCCGGGCGCGCATGGTCGCGTCACCCTCGGCCGGGATCGGCGGCAGCTCGTTTTCCTCGGCCTTCTGCTTTTCCTTCGCGGCGGCGTCGGCTTCCTCGAAGACGGCCTGCGCCTTCTGCTCGGGCGATTTCTTCGCGTCGGCCTTCTTGATGGCCGCTTCTTTCTTCTGTGGCTCGGTCTTGCTGGCGTCCTTCGCTTCGGCCTCGTCGGCCGGCTCGGTGGCGGCGGTCGGGAGGGCATCGAGCCAGCCGACCCGGTAGCCCGAATCCGCCGGTGCGATCACGGCGACGTCCAGCAGCTTACGGTTCGTCAGATTTTGCAACGTGTACTCGTCGGGACCGCCCCGGATCTTCACCGGGACCGGGATTCCCAGCTCGGCATCATAGGCGATGAATCGATCCGAATGCGACTCCTGCTTCAGGTAGAGAGCCTTGTCCTTTTTCCGGAGCCGTTGCATCCAGTGGTTCTCGGTCAGGTAGTTCAGCGCGAGGTCCGACGGTGGGGGCGTCGAAAGGCTTGACTTGAACCACTGCAACCGGCCGGATCGCTCGGCACTCCGCGGCCAGTGCGCGAGAAACGTCCCCTTCTTGAGCCGGAGGTCGACATCGACGTCCTTCGCAGGCTCGCCGAAAAACTGGATGACCGAGATCGGCGCGACGGGGAACCTGATCGTCCGCTCCTTATCCTCGATGTTCGGCCGGCTGGTGCCGACCGAGCCGGGCATCGCGCTTTTGTAGATCCGCGTCGTGTTGATGGTCGTTTGCGCAGGGTTGCCGACCCAGACCGACCATTCATAAACCTCGACCGGTGTTTCGGGACGGTCCCTGTCGCGATCTTTGTCGTCGGGGGGTGTGGCCCCGATCGCGATCGAGAGCGTGACCGTCAGGCCGATGGAGAGGGCGGTGAACCTTCGGGCGAGGGGGCGTCGCATTATGGGCGTCCTGATCGGGTGCGGGTGGCCGGGGTCGCGGGGCCTCTTCTCGGCGGGCGATGCCCGCCCTACTTGCCCTTCGGCGCGGGGCGGTAGAGGCGGGCGTTCGCCCAGATGACGCGGTCGCCGGTGTCCTGATCCTTGCCAAAATCGACCACCAGGCGGAGCTGTTCCGCCCCCGCCACCGGGAGCGAGAGTTTCACCGGCGGGTCGGTCGCCCTGAGGTCGGGATTGGCGTAAAGCTCCTTGCCATCGGCGAGGACGCGGCAGTCGACCCGCCCCATCCCTCGCGCTGATCCGTCGAAGCCAACCGTCGCCTCGAAGGTGGCGAACTTGCCGTTCAGGTCGTAGGTCAGCGCCGATCGCGAATGGACTGCGATCCCTCGGGAGATCGTCCGGCCGTCCATCTTGATCGGCTCGCCGAGCAGGTTGACGTCGCGGCGCCAGGGGAGCTTGCGGCCGAAATAGGGGATCTCCTCGACCTTGCTCGGCGCGAGGTCGGAGAGATACGTCATCCGTCCGCCGCGGAATTGAACCTCGCTGACGTCGGCGGCGGGAAGTTTCATCTCCTGACCCCAGGGCGATTCGACCTTCCACGTTGCGGTGTCGAGGTCCTTCCATCGACCCGAGACGGCGATGCCATCGGGAAGCTGGAATCTCGCCTGGAGCTGGTCGGCGGGGTCGGACTCGTTCCGTGCGGCGAGGATCAGGCCCTCAACCAGGGCGATCGGCAAGGTCCGGCTCTTGCCCTGATACTTGAAATGCATCCGGTCGCCGGTGGACCCCTCGACGACGCCCGGAATCGCGATCACCTCGCCGCCTCGCGTCCGGGCGAGCAAAAGATCCTCGGTGCCTCGCGATTTGAGCCGGCGCGCGAACGACTCGGGCGACTCCTTGCGGTCGATCGGCGCGAAGTGGGCGCCGACGATCCGGGTCAACGGAATCGTGAGCCTGTCGTTCCAGGTGGTCGTGATCGTCATCGCATCATCGGCAATCGTTTCGAAGGTTCCGGCGATCACCTCGTCGTGGATCATCGAGACGCGGACGCCCAGCGGCGGGATCGAGGGCGCCTTCGGGTCGACGGCGAGGTCGGGCTTCGTGTGGATTTTTGCCTTCGTTGTTGCGTTGGCGTTCTGGTTGTCCTCGTAGGTGAGGGTGATCGTGAAGTCCTTCTCGAAGCAGTCGCCAGCGGGCGGCTCGAGGAAGAGGTCGGCCGAAGTGTCGGACCCCGATCGACGGACGACGATCGGCCAGTCCTGCGAGTCGGTCGTATCGAGCCGCCAGCTCGCCGGGCCCCTGTCTGTCTGGCCGGTGATCGTGATTTGCTTGATCGGCGAGGGCCGGAGGTGGTGCAGGGCCAGGTGGATGTCTCGGATGCCGCTCTGTTTCGGATTCAGCCGGGGGATCTTCTTGGGAGCCGTTGTCCCGGGGAGCGGCACGTTGACGTCATCCTCCGGCTCGTCCTTCTTCTCGACCCTCCTGGGCGCCTCCTTTTTGGCCACGGCCTTCTGGGCGGCGGGGGATTTGGAATCCTTCGAATTCAGGGCGAAGACATCATCGGGCAAGTTGGGCAGCTTCTTCTCGGGCTTGAAGCTGAGGCCGTGCATGGTGAAGTCGAGGTTGGGCTGGTCGACGAACCGGGCGGTCATCGCGGGGGACCGCTCGTAGTGGATGCTCTCGATCTCGCCGATCGGGATCTTCTCGGGCACCTTCAAGGACTTCGGCGGGGCGCCGCCGGGCGGGGCGATCCCGGGTTGCGGCATGATGTTCGGGCCTCCGGGCCCGACGACCCGGCGCACCCGCCT
>DAHZZC010000020.1 GCA_027435495.1 Planctomycetales bacterium | reverse complement strand
GAGGCCGAACTCGGCTGGAAACCGACCGTCACCTTCGAACAAGGACTCGCCGAGACCGTCGAGTGGTATCGTTCCAACACTCGATGGATCGACCGCGTCCGATCGGGGGAATATCGCCGTGATGCCGAAAATCGGACATCGGACCACGAATAACGGAAACATATAGGCATGCGCGTTCTCGTCACGGGTGCGTCGGGTTTCGTGGGCGGGCATCTCTGCGAGCACCTGCTGGCGGAGGGGGACGAGGTGGTCGGGATCTCGATGGGGGGCGCCTGGCCGTCGGGACTGGCGCATCTCTCGGGATTGGTCCGGCTCGATCGGATGGACCTGGCCACGGTGGGCGAGTCGGAATTGTCGGAGTTCCTGACACGCGAGCGGCCCGAGGTGATCTATCACCTGGCAGCGCAGTCGAACCCGCAGCAGAGCGTCGCCGACCCGCGCGGGACCTGGGCGCAGAACCTCGGCGGAACGCTCAACCTGCTCGAAGCGGTCCGGGCGTCGAAGGGCTCGCCGAGAGTGGTGGTCGTCAGTTCGGGAACCTGCTACGGCGACCCCGCGCCCGAGTTCATTCCGGTGCGCGAGGACTGTCCGATGCGGCCCAATAACCCCTACGCGGCGAGCAAGGCCGCCGCCGACCTGCTCGCGGTCCAGCACTTCCTCGCCCATCGGACCGACACCGTGATCGTCCGGCCGTTCAACCACGCCGGGCCCCGGCAGTCGCCGCGATACGTCCTCTCCGGGCTGGCGGCTCAGGTCGCGGAGGTCGAGGCGGGGAAGAAGGCGCGGATCGAGGTCGGCAACCTCGAGGTCGTCCGCGACTTCGTCGATGTCCGCGACGTCGTCCGCGGCTACCAATTGCTCGCGACCCGGGGTGCCTCAGGCGAGATCTACAACCTCGGGACCGGCCGCGGTACGAAGATCGCCGACGCCCTGGAGTCCCTCCGATCGATGGCGAGACGGCCGATCGAGGTCCGGGTCGACCCGGCAAGGGTCCGGCCGGTGGACCTCCCGTTTCTGGTCGCCGATTCGTCGAAACTCCGCGCCGCGACCGGCTGGGAGCCAAAGTTCTCGATCGAGCAGACCCTCGCCGACATGCTCGAATCGGGTCGATCGGCCGTATAATGGGGCAAGTCCCGACCCAAAGTTCGACGGCCCCCGAGAACGACGGAGCCCACGCCATGAGCACCCTCGCCGCGCCCCCGACGAAGTCCGCTCCGGCCCCCGCGGCGCCCGCGTTCACGCCCGCGACGATCCCCGGCGATCAGCGGATCGTCATCCGCGGCGTGGCCCCCGACCTCTACCAGCGTCTCAGCGAGGTCATCGGCGAGCATCAGTACATACGACTGATCTACGACGGGAGAGATCTGGAGCTCATGACGATCGGCCCGATCCACGAGGATTTTAAAGAGCTGTTCGGCAGTTTCATGCGAGCGCTGATGCTCTGCCTGGGGATCGACCTTTTGCCGGGCGGCCAGACGACGCGGAGGACCGTCGGCGCCGACCGCGGCCTCGAACCGGACCTTTCCTATTACTTCGATCCCGAAAAGTTGCAGGCTGTGCGGTCGGCCCTCGCCCATCGATCGAACAACCCGGCCGACTATCCCGCGCCCGATCTCGCCATCGAGATCGACGTCTCCGAGCCAAAGGTCGACCGACCGGAGATCTACCGGGCCCTCAATGTGACAGAAGTCTGGCGATTCGACGGTCGCCTGGTCACGATCGAGCAGCTCCAGGCCGACGGATCGTACGCCGGCGCGACATCAAGCCAATTCCTGCCGATCGGACCGGCCGAGATCCAGCGATGGCTCGTCGACGAGGATTCCAGC
>DAHZZC010000019.1 GCA_027435495.1 Planctomycetales bacterium | reverse complement strand
CGTCTCGCCCTCGCGAATACTCTCGTAGATCCGGGTAAACGCCCGCTCGAAGACGGCGTTGCCGGCCGTGTCGCGGACGATGTTCAGCGATTCGAGGATCGGCACGCCCGAGGTGACCAGCGTTCCCAGGGTGCGCGTCGTTCGTGCCACTGTCGATTTCTCGACGATCGCCCCCATGACCGGGATCATCAGTTTTATCCGGTCGCAGACATAGGCTCCCGTTTGATTTCGGTACAGGAGCTTGATAAAGATCCAGACGAAGAGCGGCGTCAGGAAGACCACGTAGAAGTAGTCGATGATGAAGTGGCTGGCCTTGATCAGGAAGATCGTCATGTTCGGCAGTGGCACGCCGAAATCCTTGAAGATGGCCTCGAACTTGGGAATGATGAAGTAAAGGATGAATCCCACGATGGCGCAGGCGACCGTGATCACCACGATCGGGTAGACCATGGCACCCTTGATCCGACGCTTGAGCGACTGAGATTTCTCCTTGAAATCCGCGAGACGCTGCAAGATCGCCTCGAGGGCACCGCCCGCCTCGCCGGCCTTGAGCATGTTGCAATAGAGGCGATCAAACGCCTTGGGGTGCTTGGCGCAGGCCTCGGAGAGCGTCTGGCCGCTCTCGATGTCCTCGACGATGTCGCCGAGAGAGTTCTTGAGCACACCCGGCTTGCACTGCCCCTCAAGAATCTTCAGGCTCCGGAGGATCGGCAGGCCGGCATCCTGGAGCGTCGAGAGCTGTCGCGTGAAGGTGCAGAGCTGCTTCATCGAGATCCGGCCGATGGTGAACGACTTCTTCTTGCGCCGTCGTCCGCCCTTGGCCTTCCCGCGCGCTGAGGTCTTCTTGGCCTTCTCGGCGATCTTGGTGACAAAGAACCCCTTCTGGCGGATGAGCTGCTGGGCTTCTTCCTGGGTCGCGGCGTCGATCGTGTCCTTGACCTCGCGCCCGGTATGGTCCATCGCCTCGTACTGATAGGTCGGCATGGCTCTTGTCCTTCTCCGGTGGTCCTACTATCCGTCGCCCGTCGCGGCCTGGAATCGAATCGAATGCCCGTCGCCCCCGTTCGAATGGGGGGTCTTAGTTGTCGATCACCGTCTCGCGGAGGATCTCCTCGATGGTGGTGAGACCCTGGTGGATGTTCCAGAGGCCGACCTCGCGGAGCGTCCTCATACCGTACTTTCGGCAGGCCTCTCGGAACTCGTCGAGCGAGGTCTCGGCGACGATCATGTCGCGAAGCGGGTCATTCATGATAAGTAGCTCATGTATGCCCATGCGGCCCTTGTAACCGGTGTTGTTGCACTTGTCGCACCCCTTGCCGTAGTAGAACTTCTTGGAGGCCGCCTGCTCGGGCGACATCCCGAGTTCCATGCAGACCTCGGGCGCGGGGGTAAACTCGGTTCGGCAAAACTGGCAGATCTTCCGGACGAGCCGCTGGGCCAGCACCGCCTCAACGGTCGCCGTGATGAGGAACGTCGGCAGACCCATGTCGCGAAGCCGGGTGATCGCCGAGGGAGCGTCGTTCGTGTGCAACGTCGTGAAGACGATGTGCCCGGTCAGCGACGCCTGGATCGAGATCTCAGCCGTCTCCAGGTCGCGCGTCTCGCCGACAAGGATCTTGTCGGGGTCCTGCCGCAGGATCGCGCGGAGGCAACTGGCGAAGGTCACCCCGATCTCGGCATTGATCGGGATCTGCACCAGGCCCTCGATCTCGTACTCGACCGGCTCCTCGGTCGTGATGATTTTGTCCTGAATCCGGTTGAGGAAGTTGAGCGTGGCATAGAGCGTCGTCGTCTTTCCTGACGAGGTCGGCCCGGTCACCAGGATGATCCCGTTCGGCTTCTCGACCACCTCGTACCACCGCGCGAGAGTGTCCTCGGGCATCCCGAGCTTCTTCAGGTCGAGCTGGACGACCGTCCGGTCAAGAATCCGGAGCACGACGCTCTCACCGAACATCGTCGGCAGGGTCGAGACGCGGATATCCACCGTGTTTCCCCCCAGGGCCAGCTGAATCTTGCCGTCCTGGGGAAGCCGGCGCTCGGCGATATCCAGATTCGACATGACCTTGATCCGGCTGGCGATCGCCGGGGCAAGGTGGCGGGGCGGCGGGACCAGCTCGTAGAGGATCCCGTCGACCCGATACCGCATCTTGTACTCTTCCTCGAACGGCTCAAAATGGATATCCGAGGCCTTGTCCTTGATCGCGAGCAGAAGCACCATGTTCAGGAGCTTCCGCACCGGCGCGGCCTCGGCCATCTCCTCGATCGCTTCAAGGTCGATGGTGTTCTCGTTGCGGCCGGCCATCTTCTGAAGGCCCTTGTCCTGCTCGATCTGCTTGACGACGTCCTGAATGCTCTCGTGGTGGCCGGCGTAGAGCTGCTCGATCTTTGCCATCACGTCGGACTCGGCCGCGATGGCACCCTTGACCTCGACGCCCAGAAACATCCGAAGGCTGTCGATGGTCGAGGGGTTCTGGGGCTCGGCCATGGCGACCGTGACGCTCTTGTCCTTCTTGTTCTGCGAGACCGGGATGATCTTGTAGGCGGTCGCCATGCTCTCGTTGACCATCTCGGTCAGCTCGGCCGGGATCGTCACGTCGGCCAGCCGGATGACCTTCATCCCAAGCTGCTCGCCGAGGGCGCGGAGAACCTGCTCCTCCTTGACCAGTCCCATCCGAACCGCGACCTTGCCCAGCAACTCGCTCCCGGTCCGCTTCTGCTCCTCCAGCACCTTCATCAGGGCTTCCTCGTCGAGGTAGCCCAGGTCGACCATGATCATGCCGAGTCGTCGAGCCATCGTAGGGCGTCCCGGGGGCCGGGCCGATCCGCCGCGAGATCCAGGCAGGCCCCCGAGGAGGCTCAGTCCGGTCACGGCGGTCGCGCTGCTGTTGGAATCGGTCGTCTATCGGTGCGGTCGGAGATACGGTTGACGATCGGTTTGCAGGCCGCGACCGGAACCGGTCACAGCGATGGGCCGACCCGACAGTGCGAAGAGGCCCAGATCGGTCGGGTCCGCCGGGGATAGCAAGGAATCAGGGTCGGGCCGAGGTCGGTTTGAGGGAGAAACAGCGCCGCGAGGGCGACGGCGGGTTCTCAGTCTTTCTCCTCCTCGGCGTCGGGCTCATCGTCGAAGATCCCCTTCTTGGCATTCTCGATCCGCTCGCGAAGCTCGTTGGACTTGCGAGCTTTCATGATGACCTCACTCTCCTCGACCAGTCCCTGCTTCCAGAGGTTGTAGAGGCTGTCGTCGAGCAGGATCATTCCATGCTTCCGGCCGGTCTGGATCGAGGAGTCGATGCGGTACGTCTTGTTTTCGCGGATCAGGTTGGAAATTGCCGGCGTGATGACCAGCATCTCGTAGGCGGCCACCAGCCCCTTCGGCTTCCGGGGCAGAAGCGCCTGGGCCAGGATGCCGATGATCGCGACCGAGAGCTGAGTCCGGATCTGGTCCTGCTGATCCTTCGGGAAAACGTCGATGATCCGGTTGACCGTCCCCTCGGCCGAGTTCGTATGCAAGGTTCCGAAGACGATGTGACCGGTCTCGGCCGCGGTGATCGCCGCCGAGATCGTGGCGAGATCTCGCATCTCGCCGACCAGGATGCAATCGGGGTCCATTCGCAAAGCGCGGCGGATCGCTTCGGGGAAGTCGGGAACGTCCACGCCGATCTCACGCTGGTTGATCAGAGACTTGTTGTGCTTGTGGTAATACTCGATCGGGTCCTCGATCGTGATGATGTGCCGGTCGAGGTTGTTATTGAGCCAGTTGATCATCGAGGCAAGGCTGGTCGTCTTGCCCGAGCCCGTCGGACCCGTCACCAGGATCAACCCACGAGGCCGCTGGATCAACTGCTCGATGACTGCGGGAAGCCCCAGTTGCTCGAACGAGAGGAACTCGTTGGGGATTCGCCGAAGGACCAGGCCGATGTTCCCGCGTTGCTTGAAAATCGCCACCCGGAACCGGGCCATGTCACCGAAGGCAAAACCGAAGTCCGTCCCCCCGACCTCTTGCAGTTCCTGCTGGCATCGCTCGGGTGTGATGCTCTTCATCAGCGACGATGTATCCGAAGGCTCCAGCACCTTCGTCTGGAGCGGGCGCATGTGACCGTGGAGCCGAAGCATCGGCGGGCTCCCCACGGTCAGGTGCAGGTCGCTCGCCCTCTGGGTGCAAACCGTCTGAAGCAGCTTGTCGATCAGCAGCGTGCCCATGGCCCTGTTTTCCCCTCCGCGGGAACGTCGATGAAACTGGCGACACCGAACCGAGCGCCTCGCCGAGGCGCAGCGACTTGACTTTTTCCTGTCGACCAGGTGTCCATCGAATCGTTACCGTGCGCCATGGGGTTAGGACAGTAATGCCCGGGCCCTGGCTACAGCCGTATTATTTCGGGGGAACCTGGTTGGATCAAGCAACGACCAATCCGCTGGATCGATCCACCGCGCGAAAGCCGGGAGCCGTCGCGCGAGGTCGACCACAGACCTCCGAGACCCCAGCCTTCGCATTCGTCTCCCTCCACGATGGGCGAACGCCGAAGTCTGGACATCCCAGGCCGCCAAAAATCACTTGACGGCCACGTCGGGGGCCACCTCCTTCTGAGTGATCCGGAGAACCTCATCGATCGTGGTCAAACCCTTGAGAGCCTTGATCATTCCGTCCTCGAACAGCGTATGCATCCCCTGTTTCCGGGCCATCTTGCGCACATTGAGCGTCGATTCGCCCTTGAACGCCATCTCGCGGACCTGGGACGTCATGACCATCAACTCGTAAATCCCCATTCGACCCCGATAGCCCGTTTTGTTGCAGTTGGAGCAACCCTTCCCCTTCATGAAGTTGGCCTTCTTGGCGATCTCTGGACGAAGTCCCAGGCCGTTGAGGACGTGGGCCGGCGGCTCGTACCGGACCTTGCACTTGGGGCAAACCTTCCGCACCAACCGCTGCGCCATGATGGCCATCACCGAGCTCGCAACCAGGAATGGCTGGATGCCGATATCGACCAGACGTGTAATGGCACTGGGCGCATCGTTCGTGTGCAATGTACTGAAAACCAAGTGTCCGGTCAGACTGGCCTGAATGGCGGTCTCAGCCGTCTCCAGATCGCGGATTTCACCCACCAGGAGGATGTTCGGATTCTGTCGGAGCATGGCCCGGATGATCCGGGCGAAGGTCATTCCGATCTTCGCCTTGACCTCACACTGGTTCACACCGGGCAGGTAATACTCGACCGGATCTTCGGCCGTGATGATCTTCACGTCCGGACGGTTCAACTCATTGAGCGCCGCGTAGAGGGTGGTCGTCTTGCCGGAGCCCGTTGGGCCCGTGACGAGGAGGATTCCGTTGGGCCGCTTGATCAGTTGTTTGAACCGGGCCCAATCGTCATCGCCGAAGCCGAGATCCTGCAATCCAACCTTGATATTGTCGCGGTCGAGGATGCGCATGACGACCGACTGGCCATGCGTGGTTGGAATAATGCTAACACGAAGGTCGATGTCCTTCCCGGCGGCGTGGATCTTGATCCGGCCGTCCTGGGGTCGGCGTTTCTCGGCGATGTCGATCTGCCCCATGATCTTGAGGCGGCTGACCATGGCCCCCAGGAGGCGGCGAGGCGCGTTGTCGCGCTCGATCAGGACGCCGTCAATCCGGTATCGAATCCGGACACGATCGGCGAACGGTTCGATGTGGATGTCGCTGGCGCGTTGCTGGACGGCCTCCTGGATGATGAGATGCACCAGCCGGATGACCGGCGCGTCTCCTTCCTCCAGGGTGTTGGTGGTGCTCGACTTGCCGCCGGTGCCGACGTCCTCGGCGAAGTCGATGGCGGTGTCGGTGAATTCCTGGAGCATGGAGTCGACCGACTCGGTCTCGGCGGTGCTGCTCCCGTAGTATTTGTTGATGGCCTCGACGATGGATTCCTTGGGCGAGAGGGAGACCTCGATATCCCGGTTCAGGACGAATCGGAGTTTGTCGATGGTTTCAAAGTCGAGCGGATCATGCATGATGACCCGGATGAGCCCCCCTTCCTGGGCCAGGGGCATGACGATGTTTTCGCGCGCGAGGGATTCGGGGACCAGTTCGATGACGGAGGGGGGGATCTCGATCTCGCGGAGTTCGACGAAGGCGAGGCCATGCTGTTCGGCCTTGGCCTTCATGATCGCGTCGGCGTCGGCGTAGCCGAGGCGGACGAGGGCTTCCTCGACGGTGCTGTTGGGGGAAGTGGCGGCTTCCTTGAGTTGATCGGGGCCGATCACCCCGCGGCGGACCAGGATCTCGGTCCAATCCCGACTCTTGGCCATGGCAGAACGACTCCGGAAGTGGACAACGGCTCGCCGGGGACGAACGTCGACCGGAGGAGACCGCGGGGCGCGGCAACTCTCTATTGACGTCAGCCCGGCCCGAAGGGTCCGTGGGTGGTCTGATCGCTCGCTGGGACTCGAAGATTTACAGGAACAGAATCGATACCGTGACGACCATCCGGACGACCCGGCCGCACCGTCAGATCGAGGATGAAAGGGGATGAACCGAATCAATGAGGACACTTGAAGTTACCAAGCCCTGGGCCGACCGGCAAGGAAATCGTTAAGATTTCCAGCACCCAGGGCGCCGGATTCGCTTCTTCAATTCGGGGGGCCCCAGGTGACCGATCGATCACCGGTAACGACCTCACCAATGATCCAGGAGGGGATGCTTGCTTCCTGCCTCAGGTGCCGGACAATCGCCTCGGCGTAGTATTCGGCCACAATAAGGACCAGACCAATTCCCATGTTGAAAACGCGGTCCATCTCCTCAGAATCCACACGGCCGAGCTTCATCAGCCAGGGAAAAACGGGGGGAACGGTCCAGGAATCGCGCGCCAGCCGGATCGAGCAACCTTCGGGAAGAATGCGAGGCGGATTGTCGATCAACCCACCGCCGGTGATGTGGGCAATCCCGTGGACGGTCCGTTTGACCCGATAGTGCCGGTAGACGGCCTTCATCGCCGGGACATAGATGCGGGTTGGTTCGAGTAGCTCATCGGCGACGGTCCGGTTCAATTCGGGAACGAAGGTCTCGGGGGTCAACCCGGCGTGCTCGAAGACGATCTTGCGCGCAAGGCTGTATCCATTCGAATGAAGGCCCGAACTGGCCAGCCCGATCACGCGGTCGCCGACGCGGATGTCGCGGCCATCGAGCATCCGACGACGCTCGACGACGCCGAGGCAGAAGCCGGCGAGGTCGTACTCGCCGGGACGATAGAAGTCGGGGAGGATGGCGGTCTCGCCGCCGAGGAGGGCGCACTCGGCCTCGACGCAGCCGTCGCTCACTCCTTGAATAATCTGCGCGGTCAGTTCGGGTTCGTCGCGGCTCATCGCGACATAATCGAGGAAAAGGAGCGGCTCGGCGCCCGCGCAAAGGCAATCGTTGACGGACATGGCGACCAGGTCGATCCCGACGGTCGCGTGGCGGCCGGTGGCGAAGGCGAGTTTGAGCTTGGTGCCGACACCGTCGGTCGAGGCGACGAGGACCGGGTCACGGTACGTTCTCGAGAGCAGGCCGATCTGGTCGTTGAGCCGGAAGAGTCCGGCGAAACCGTCCTTCCACTCGAGCACCCTCGGAGTAAAGGTTCGGCGGAGCAGCGGTGGCAGCCGGGACATCGTCTGCTCGTAAACGTCGAGGTCGACCCCGGCCGATCGGTAGTCCATGTCCGGTCCAATCTTCGGTCTCAGGAGTGGGGCGATTCGCCGGGCCGCCCGGACGGTCCGCGCAGCCCATCCCGGGGCCGGGTCGGATCGCCCGCAACGCAACGCCGGGTCCCTTGAACATACCACCCGGCGCGAGTATCCTGAAGCCGATTCAGCTTTCCTGCACCGGTCCGATCTCGGGATCGTTCCGGCCTGCCTCGAACGACATGCCGTGCAAACCTCAATGACGTCCCCCAGACACCGGGAGTTCCGATCCATGCTTCGAAAGTGGATGGTCTTCGGCCTCAGCGCGGGCATCCTCATCGCCTTCGCCGGAGCCGGCTTCGGCCTGACTGACGACGAGTCCGAACTGGAAAAGGTGATGGAGAAGGTCAACAAGGCGAACAACGCCATCAAAAAGGGCGTTCGGACACCAGTCGCCTTCAAGAAGATGCACAAGGATATCGCCAAGCGGTCCAAGGAGCTGGTCAAGTTGGCGAAGGAGAGCAAGCCGATCAAGGACGCCGTCGGCCGGGCGAAAGACGTGGCCAATCCCCAGAAGAAGTGGGACGAGATGATGGACGACTTCATCGCGAAGTCAGAGATGCTCGAGGGGACGGCGAACAAGTCGGAGCCGGACTACGACGACACCAAGAAGGCGTTCAGTGCTCTTTCGAAGACATGCTCCGACTGTCACAAGGTTTTCCGGGTTGAAGACGAAAAGTTCTGAGCGGATGCCGGTAGCCAGGCTAGGCACGCGATGGTTGGAGACGAGCGCGGGGGAGGGAATGGCCTGCCACGATCGGACCCTCCCCAGCGTCGCCGAGGACCTGGCCCTCGACGAAGCCTTTTTGATCGAGGCCGACTCGGGTCGTGGCCCCGCTCTGGTCCGATTCTGGGAGCGGTCGACTCACGCGATCGTCCTGGGAGCATCCCGTCGCATCCGGGAGGATGTGGATGTCGACGCCTGCCGGGCGGACGGCGTCCCGATCTTCCGGCGGTCGAGTGGGGGTGGAACCGTCGTGATTGGGCCGGGGGCCCTCAACGTTTCGGTCATTCTCCCCGAGTCGGCTGCGCCGGGGCTTTCGGCGGTCGACGTCGCTCATCGGCACGTTCTGGACCGGATGGCCTCGGCGATCCGAGGGCTTGGTCGTCCCGTCGATGTCCTCGGCCACGGTGACCTTGTTCTCGACGACCGGAAGTGCGCCGGCAGTGCTCAGCGTCGGTTGAGGACCTGGTTCCTGGTGCATTGCTCGATGCTCTACAACTTTGACCTCGACCGAATGGGGCGTTACCTGAAGCCACCTGGCCGTCAGCCGGAATACCGTCGCGGGCGGCCCCACCACGAGTTTGTTACGAACCTCGGGCTGCCCCGTTCTCAACTGGTCGAGGTCCTCGGTCCTTCGGATGCGATCGGCCTCGATGAGGGAGCGGGGGACGATCTCGCCGGTCCGATGACGCATCTTCCCGGGCTGCTGGCCGGGAGATTTGCCGATACCGGCTGGATCGAGCGGCTCTGAAACCGGATCGGGGTCCATCGTCGGGCGAAATCGACCCTCGCGCGCGAGATCTCCGGCAAATCCGGTCAAGGCTGAAAAGTTTCCCCGTCCCTTGCCGATATATGCCGGCCGCGAACCTTGTGAATGGGGCGTGATTTTGCCGGTTGCTGGTGGGCGCGCCTATCATTCCTGGGGACGTGCGAGGGGCTTCGTACGGGAAACCGGGCTCTTCGTTGGCACGTTCGGACCCCGTTCGCGTATGATAGTTCAATGGGCGTCGCCGCTCCCGTCGGGTGGCGGTGCTCCGGCCCCGATTGATCGGACTTATCGGCCCCGGTCGCCCCGGCCCGCTCCGGCCGGCCGGCCGGTCTGGAAACCATCGACCCATGGAACGCGCGACCGTAGCCAATCGGTGGAACCTGGAACTGATCGAGGAATACTACGAGCGATGGCGGAAGGATCCGGCGTCGGTCGAGGACTCCTGGCGGTTCTTTTTCGAGGGGTTTGAGATCGGTCAGCAAGGCATTGGCAGTGGGCCGCCTGGAACGGCCGCAGCCGACCTCGACCCGGCTCGAGCGCAGGCGGCCGTGACCCGACTGATCGACGCCTATCGCGAACTGGGCCACTACCTCGCCGACCTCGACCCCCTGGGACTGGCCCCTCGGAGCGAATCGCACGAGCTCCTCGACCTGACCGCTTTCGGCTTAACCGAGGCCGACCTTGATCGAGCCTTTTACAGTCGCGTTGTCAACCAGGACGGCGGCTCCTCGACGCTCCGTGAACTCCTCGATGCCCTCCGCCAGACCTATTGCGGAACCATCGGCGTGGAGTTCATGCATATTCGCGACACCTCGATCCGAAAATGGCTCCTCGATCGAATGGAGCCGACCCGCAATCATCCGGGGTTCGATATCCGCAAGAAGCGGCGGATCATCTACAAGTTGAATGCCGCCGAGCTCTTTGAGACGTTCCTCCATCGGAACTACGTCGGTCAGAAGCGGTTCTCGCTCGAAGGGGGCGAGATGCTGATCCCGCTCCTGGACGCGATCATCGAGCGTGCCGGGTCGCTCGGTGGGGTCCGTGAGATCGTCATGGGGATGCCGCATCGGGGCCGGTTAAACGTCCTCGCGAACATCCTCCACAAGCCGTACGGAATGATTTTCAACGAGTTCGAGGGGAGCAAGCCCGAGAGCGTCGGCGGCGATGGCGACGTCAAGTATCATCTGGGCTTTTCGGCCGAACACGTCACGGTCGACAAGCAAAAGATCCACCTGACGCTGACCCCCAACCCGAGCCACCTTGAGGCGGTCGACCCCGTCGTCCAGGGTCGGATGCGGTCGAAGCAGCGTCGGTTCCATGACGAGGGGCGGAGGGTCGGCCTGCCGATCCTGATCCATGGAGACGCCGCTTTCGCCGGCCAGGGGCTGGTCGCCGAGACCTTGAACCTCTCGCAACTTCCCGGCTACCGGACCGGCGGCACGATTCACATTGTCGTGAATAACCAGATTGGCTTCACGACCGCGCCGAGCGACAGTCGGTCGACCCGGTACTGCACCGACGTCGCCAAGATGATTGAGGTCCCGATCTTCCACGTCAACGGCGAGGATGTCGAGGCTGTCGTCGCGGTCGCCGAGCTGGCGATCGACTTCCGACAGGCGTTCGGCAAGGATGTGGTGATCGACCTGGTCTGCTATCGTCGGCACGGTCACAACGAGGGAGACGAGCCGGCGTTTACCCAGCCTCTGATGTATGATCGGATTCGCGACCGTCCGACCGTCCGCGAACTCTACACGCAGCGGCTGGTCAGCCAGGGCGATCTCTCGGCCGAGGAGGCCGAAACGATCGCCGAGACGTTCGAGGAGAAGCTCAAGGAGGTCTTTGAAGAGGTCCGTCACGGGGCCGTCGAGGCGGCGCCTCGGTATGGATTCTCCGGAGCATGGAAGGGTCTCACCGAGCGGTTCTCGTTTGAGCCCATTGATACCGGCGTCTCGTTCGAGACGCTCCGCCAGATCGCTGACCGGGTGGTCGCTGTTCCCGAGGGCTTCGAGGTCAACCCGAAGCTGGCTCGGGTGCTCTCGGCCCGGCACAAATCGGTCGTGGAGAAGGGGGCGGTCGACTGGGGGACGGCCGAGATGCTCGCCTTCGGCTCGCTCCTCTGGGAGGAGACGCCGGTTCGGCTGAGCGGCCAGGATAGTCGCCGCGGGACATTTAGCCAGCGGCACTCGGCGCTGGTGGATGCCCGGACCGGCGACCGGTATATCCCCCTGAACAACCTCCGCAGCGGCCAGGCACAGTTTTGCGTCTATGACAGCCTCCTCTCCGAGGCGGCCGTACTGGGCTTTGATTACGGCTACTCGCTCGACGAGCCGCACATGCTGATCATGTGGGAGGCGCAGTTCGGCGACTTTGCCAACGGGGCTCAGGTCATCATCGATCAGTTCATCACCTCGGCTGAGTCGAAGTGGGGGCGTGCCAGCGGGCTGGTGATGCTCCTGCCGCACGGCTACGAGGGACAGGGGCCTGAGCACTCGAGCGCCCGGCTGGAGCGGTTCTTGCAGCTCTGCGCCGAGGAGAACATCCAGGTTGTGGTTCCGACCACGCCGTCGCAATATTTCCACCTTCTCCGCCGCCAGGTTCGGCGCGAGTTCCGCAAGCCTCTGATTGTGATGACGCCCAAGAGTCTGCTACGGCACAAGCTGGCGGTCTCACCGGTGGAGCACCTGGCGGTCGGCCACTTCCGCGATGTCCTGGACGACCCGACCGTCCCGGAGAGGGCGCGTCGGGTCCTCCTCTGCTCGGGGAAGATCTACTACGACCTGCTCGCTCGTCGAACGGAGCTGGCGACCCGCGACGTGGCGATCATTCGGGTCGAGCAACTCTATCCCTGGCCGGCAGAGGAGCTGAAGTCGGTCCTTGACCGATACCCCTCGGCCCGCGAATGGGTCTGGGTCCAGGAAGAATCGCAGAACATGGGCGCCTGGACGTTCGTCTCGACCCGGCTCCAGGAGATGCTGGGCCGGCCGATTGCCTACGTCGGCCGCGACGCGAGCGCCAGCCCGGCCACCGGCTCGAAGGTCGTTCACGATCGCGAGCAGGCTGAGATCGTCGAGGCTGCCGTGGGTGCCGAGGTGCCGCACCTGGTCACGGCGATTGGAAAGAGATAGTCGCGAGGCGGGCCCACCCGGGGTCCGCATCGACGCTTCGGACGGCGGGCCCTGCCCGTCGATGGAAGGCCCGCGACGGTGGGCGAGGCCCACCGGATCCCCGAATCCCTGGTGGAATCCCAATGGCCGCCGCCCTACCGATCACCGTGCCCAGCGTGGGCGAATCGATCTCCGAGGGGATCGTCTCGAAGTGGCTGAAGGCGAACGGCTCGTCCGTGAAGGAGGGCGAGCCTTTGCTGGAGCTGGAGACCGACAAGGCGACAAATATCATCCCCTCGCCGGGTTCCGGCGTCCTGAAGATCAGCGCCGCCGAGGGGGACACGGTTGCCATCGGCGCCACGATCGGGACGATCGACCCCTCGGGCACGCCGACAGCCGCTGCGCCGGTCTCCAGGGCGAACGGCCCCTCGGCCTCAGCCTCAGCCTCTACGGCGGCTGAGAAGCCCAACGGCTCGGGTACCGCCACGTCGGGAGATCGCCCGGCCTCGCCGGCGGTCCGCCGGATTGCGGCCGAGGAGCATCTCGATCTGGACCGCGTTACGGGGACCGGGCCGGGCGGACGGATCACCAAGGAGGACGCGCTCGCGGCTGTCGCGACGGCGGCCCCCCCTGCTCCGCCGAGAGTCGCGCCGACCCAGGCCGAGGCGCCCTCGGCCCGGCCAGCCGCCGCTCCGCTGGCTCCCTCGGGTTCACGAACGGAGACCCGGCATCGGATGAGCGGGCTCCGGCAGAAGATCGCCCATCGGCTGGTCGAGGTCCAGCAGACCGCCGCGATCCTGACGACCTTCAATGAGGTCGACATGTCGCGGGTCATGGACCTCCGGGCGAAGTACAAGGACGGCTTCCAGAAGGCCCACGGGATCGGGCTGGGTTTCATGTCGTTCTTCGTCAAGGCGACGGTCGAGGCCTTGAAGGCGTTCCCCGCCGTCAATGGCCGGATCGAGGGGAACGAGATCGTCCACCACAACTACTACGACATCGGCGTGGCCGTCAGCACCGAGAAGGGTCTGATGGTCCCCGTGATTCGCGACGCCGACCGCCTCTCGTTCGCCGGGATCGAGAAGGCGATCGCGGCCTTCGCCGTGAAGGCACGCGAGGGGACGATCTCGGTGGACGACCTTCGCGGCGGCACCTTCACGATCACCAACGGCGGGGTCTTCGGCTCGATGATGTCGACGCCCATCCTGAACCCGCCGCAGAGTGGCATCCTCGGGATGCACGCGATCAAGAAGCGGCCCGTCGTGATCGACGATCAGATCGTCGTCCGCCCGATGATGTACCTCGCGCTCTCGTACGACCACCGGATCGTTGACGGTCGGGAGTCCGTCAGTTTCCTGGTCAAGATCCGAGACGGGATCGAGAACCCCGAGCGCCTGATGCTCGAGGTCTAGGGCAAGCGAGGTCAGCCCAATCGGGGCGGGGGTTCATGGCGTACTGGCTGTTCAAGTCGGAGCCGAGCGTTTATTCGTTTGGCGACCTGATGGCCGAGCCCGACCGGACGACCGGCTGGGACGGTGTCCGCAATTATCAGGCGCGGAATTATCTCCGCGATGATGTTCAGGTGGGCGACCGGGTCTTCTTCTACCACTCCAATGCCGACCCGCCCTGCATCGCGGGGATCGCGGAAGTGGTTCAGGCGGGCCTTCCCGACCCGACCGCGTTTGACCTGGGATCCGACCACTACGACCCCAAGAGCGACCCGGACCGTCCGACCTGGTATCAGGTCGCGATTCGGGCCGTCCGGGCGATCGAGCCGCCGATCGGGCTCAAGGAACTCGGCGGCATCCCCGCGCTGGCCGGGATGGCGCTTCTCCGCAAGGGGAACCGGCTCTCCATTCAGCCGGTGACCGAGGCGGAGTGGAACGCGATCCTGGCGATGGACCGTAGCCGAAAGCAAGCCAAACGCTGAGGAATCCCAAGGCCCGAACGAGGAAGAGGGAAAGGCCCGCATGGCGACCATCGAGCATTTCGCCGTCTATGCCGACGACTCCACGGCATTGAAGGACTTCTACGTTCGAACGTTTGGCCTGAAGGTGATTGTCGAGGGAGGCGGCGATCCCCCGGGTTACTTCCTCGCCGATGATCGCGGGATGGCGATCGAGGTCCTCGGCCGGCCGGCCGGGTCGCCCGAGGTCAACCAGCGGTGGGTCTGCCACCTGGCCTTCTGGGTCGACGATGTGCTCGCCACCAAGGCCAGGCTCGAGCGAGAAGGCTTCGTCTTCGAAACCGAGACCTTCGTCGACAACGACGAATTGAAGACCGCCTTCTTCAAGGATCCAGGCGGCAACCGCTGTCAGATCGTCTGGCGACGTCGGGCTCTCGGCCGCAACGACTAACGAGACTCCACGAGACTCCACGGGACTTCTTGACCGATCCCCGCCGGCCGACTAGAGTCTCTCCAGACGCGCCAGGACGGCGTTCGCGCCCGCCTCGATCGACGACACCACCGACTCGGGAATCCAAAAATGCAAGGAAGCAAGCGGGTTCTCATCGTCTCTCATGGTCCGTTTCCTACCCCCGAGCAGACCCGGGTCGAGGGGGGTGGGCTCCGCTGCTGGGGCCTGGCCCGTGGGCTCAAATCGAACAACCCCGGTCTTGAGGTAACGGTTGTTCATCACGATTCGTATGCAAAAGCGAATTCCACGGCGGAATTCGAGGGCATCCGGATCGCGACCTGGAACCACGAGACGATCGCCGCGATCGCCCGCGACTTCGACTCGGTGGTGATCAGCTACTGCATGGGCGAGGCGGCAGTCCGGCTCATTCGGGATCTGCTGTCCCATCAACAACTGATCCTGGATTGCTACGTCCCGATTTTTGTCGAGGTTCCCGCCCGGGAAAGTTCGGATTTGCTCCGCGAGCAGGCGGGGTATCTCCGCGAGTTTCCGACCTGGACCGAGCCCCTCCGGCGCGGCGATTTCTTCCTCGTCGCCAGCCCGGCGCAGGAGCGTTTCTACCGGGGCGTGCTGGCGGCGATGGGACGGGTCAACCCGCTCACTTACGGTCGATCGATGCTGTTGCAGGTCCCGTATGGGATCGACCGCGACGATCCGGTCGCTGACGAGCGGCCGATCTCCCGGCTGGTCGGTAACCCGTCGGTGAAGAAGGTGCTCTGGTTCGGCGGGATGTACCCGTGGTTCGATGCCCGAGGGCTGGTCGACGCGATGGCCCGGGTCAACGAGAAGAGGCCGGCGCGGCTGGTGATCGTCGGTGCCCGCAACCCGTTCAACGAGCAGCCCGACCTGCTGGCGAGGTATCACGAATTCGTTGAACACGTCAATCGACCGGAATATCAGGGGTTGGTGATTCTTCAGGACTGGGTCGATTTCCGGCGGCGGGCCGACTGGTACCTCGACGCCGACCTGATCGTGACGGTCAACCGACCCGGCGAGGAGAACGCGCTCTCGTGGCGGACCCGGCTGGTGGACTTCGCCTGGGCGGGGGTGCCGGTTGCGACGAACGGTGGCGACCCGCTCGGAGAGGCGTTGATTGCCTCGGGCGCGGCGGCCCGGTTCGACGGGTTGGAACCGGCGGAGATCGCCGCGACGATCGGCCGGCTGCTCGGCGATGACGCCACGACCGCCGCGATGCGAGGGAACCTGGCCCGGTTCAAGCGACGACTCTACTGGGACGTCGTGACCGGGCCGATGGCCCGGGTGATCGAATCCGGCGAGCGCGCCCCGGACCTTTTGCTCGACCTGTCGACGGCCCCATCGCCCGCGGCGGCCTCGCCGGGGCGGGTTGGCAAGGTCGTTCGGCTGGCGCGTAAGGTCCCGGCGTATCTTCGAAAGCACGGCCCGCGCGCGACCGCCGCGATGGCCCGCCAGTACCTCGCGAGGCGCCTCCGGATCGACGCCTCTGGTGGCGCCGGCCGGCGCCCGGGGATCGTCGCGATGGCCCATCGCCTCGACTGCTCGGGGGCGCCTTATGTGCTGGTCGACGTTTTGGCCGAAATGGTCGACCGCGGCCTCCGAGGCCAGATCCGCCTGTTCTCCCACCCGCCGGTTCACGGGAGCAACCTCGATCGGCTGGCCGGGCTCGGCCTGCCGACAACCCTGCTCCCGGACGCCGACGCCGTCCCCTCGTTTGTCCCCGGCGATGTCGTGCTCATGAACACCACCGGCTTCTCGCACGCCACGGCCCATCACGAGATGATCCCGGGCCACAACCTCGTCGGCTACATGGG
>DAHZZC010000018.1 GCA_027435495.1 Planctomycetales bacterium | reverse complement strand
CCCGCTCTCCGACGAGGAGATCGTCGAGGAGATGGGCCGGCAAGGGCTCAAGGTCGCACGTCGGACCGTGACGAAATACCGCCAGAATCTGCTGATCCCATCGAGCCGCCAGCGTCGGCAATTCTAGGGGTCTTCGGGCATGGCCCCCGTCGCGCCCCGGCCTCGGAGGCGCGACGTTCTCGGCGGCTCATTCCCAGCCCCATGCCACGTCCGGATCTTCGGCCGATCCGGATGGTCCCGGCTGAAGCTGAGGCCGACCCAGGCTCAGGCAGTGGCTGTGCTGGCACGCGCTGTCGGATTTGCGGCCGGCGGCGAGAGCACCGGCGCGGCTCGCAACTCGCCCACCGGCTCCTTGTCGATCTCGATGATCGGCTTGGCGCCGATGAGCCGGCTCATCGCCACGTCGTAGCCGAGAAACCGGATCACTTCCAGGATTGCGGCCACCTCCGTGGCCCCAATCTTCTGCGTCAGATTCAGAACCTTGCGCTCGTCGGGCGACATCAGGTCACCCGACTGGTTGGCGTCCATGTCGAGCGTGTCGTCGGCCAGGAAGTCGAGCGAAACATTCACGGCCCTGGCGAGCCGGAACGCATTGTCGAGACCCGGTCGGGATTTTCCCTGGAGGATCCGGGAAATCTCCGAATCGCTCACCTGCGAGAGCTTTGCCAGCTTCTGCCCATTCAGGCTATGGCGGGCCATCAGGATCTGGAGTTTTTCTTTGAGTCTCATGTTGCAACCATACGACAGATTCCCGATTCAGGGAATCGTCGCCCCAGGAATCCCGAAAGAATTTCCCAAGATCATCGGTTCGTCACCGCGAACGCAGGTAGGCCCCGACCGTGAGAGGACCGCTCGGGACGCGCCATTGCAGCCTCATGCCGATAATCATAATGGATCAATGGCAAAGTTCAATTCAAAAATCTGCAAAAGACGCAAGTCGGTGTGCGGTCCTGCGATCTCGAAGGAGTGACGAGCCCGGGAATTCCTGTCAGAGCCGGGTCACGAGGAGCGTCGGACGACGTACTGGGCGAGGATGCGGAGGAGGGAGCGGGCGTCGGAGTCCGGAAGGACGTCGAGCGCGTCGAGGGCCTGCTTCACGTGGAGCTTGGCCTTCTGCCAGGCGCGGTCAATGGCGCCGGTGCGTTCAAGGTGGGGGCGGATCAGTCGGCGGTGATCGGCGTGCGCCTCGTCGAGCAGGCGTCGGATCTCGGCGGCAACGTCGGGCTCGACCATCCGGAGCAGGTAGATCATCGGCAGGGTCAGCTTCTGCTTTTCGAGGTCGGTGCCCAGGCTTTTGCCCGTCACCCGCTCCTCGCCCCAGATATCGAGGACGTCATCGGCAATCTGAAAGGCAATTCCGAGCTCGCGACCGTAACGATCCATCGCGGCGACGGTCGCGTCTGACGCCCCGGCGTACGAGGCGCCGAGCCGGCAGCTCACCGCGGTCAGCTCCGCCGTCTTCCCCTCAATGATCGCAAAATAGGAAGCCTCGTCGAGGTCCAGATTCCCCCGGTGGTGAACCTGCTGCATCTCGCCCTCGCAGACCCGGTTCGTCGCCTCCCCGATCCATCGGCAGGCGCGGGTGGAGTCGAGCGAGGCGGCCAGGTGAAAGGCATGCGTGAACAGATAATCCCCCAGCAGCACGGCCGTTTCGTTCCCCCATTCGGCATTCACCGTCGCGGCGTGCCGGCGCACCATCGCCTCGTCGAGAATGTCGTCGTGAACGAGTGTGGCTGTGTGGATCATCTCCACGACCGCCGCGAGAACACTGTGCGACGGCGTCACCGAACCGCAGGCTCTCGCCGTCAGCAGCACCAGCGCCGGCCGCAACCGTTTCCCCTGGAAATCGGCGCAGTGGTCCACAAGATGTTGCACAAAGGGGAAGCGACTCGACAGCTCTTCCTGAAAAATGCGCTCGGCGTCGGCCAGTTCGGTAGCGATCGGGGCATACAGGTCGCCCAGCGCCAGCGTGGGCCGACCCTGGCCCTCGTCCGTTTTGATCCGCGTGCCCGTCGCCATCCCAGACCCCCCGTTCAGCCCGCCTCGGGTGCCGGAACCTCGGCGGCAGACCTCCGATAGGTCCCGCGACGCCCCCCGGTCTTCTCCTCGAGTCGAACTTCCTCAATGACCATCTCGCGGTCGACCGCCTTGCACATATCGTAGACGGTCAGGCAGGCCGTCGTCACGGCGACCAGAGCCTCCATCTCCACGCCCGTCCGGCCGACCGTCTTCACCACGGCCTCCACCCGGACGTGATCCGGTTCCTCGGCCCGAAGCGACAACTCGACGCCATCCAGTCCCAGCGGGTGGCAAAGCGGGATCAACTCTCCCGTCCGCTTCGCCCCCATGATCCCCGCCAGTCGCGAAACCTCCAGGACATCCCCTTTCGCGAGCCCGCGATCCCGCAACAGCGCCAGCGTCGCCGGATTCATCCGAACCGATCCGCTCGCCCTCGCCGTCCGGAGCGTCGCCTCCTTTTCGGAGACATCCACCATCCGGCTGGCCCCGGTTTCGTCAAAATGCGAGAGCTTGCCCATCCACATCCACTCCGTCCGCCAGCGCGATGGCCCAGGAGACCTCGCACCGGGGATTTCGTTCAATTCCTTCTGAACGTATTCTACGAATCGTCCGCCGAGAGGCTAGAGGGAAGCGGATGAATCGTCCGGGCCCGCGGCCGGATCGGGGAGGGGGGCTCGTTCCTGGACCGCTTCCTCAAAGAGCCGGTTCCGACGAATTCCTGGGAAAATACCAGAGTTCGGCCAGGACGACGCCCTGGAGGCGTCGGGTCGCGACGAGCCGGCCGCCATCCGCCTTGAGTCGTTCGGTCCAGCCGGGGGGCCAGTACGCCGACCGTCGCGAGAGGACGACCCAGGTCGCGGACGATGCGCCCTCCTGATCCTTGAGGATCACGCCTCGTCGAGCAAGTCCTCGGTGGAAGCCCGTGGTCAGCGTCCCCTGGCCGGGATAGAGCGTCGGCACGAGTGCGGCGGTGGCGTCGGGCTCGGCACGGGCGGCCAGATCGTCGAGAAGGACTCGATCGACGGCGTCGCCCCAGTACGTGACTTCCAGTCCGAGTCGATCCGCGCCGGGGAGCCAGGCGACCAGGCCGTTGTAGTAGCTCAGGCCGAACGGGAACGTCAGTACCACGGCGAGGAGCTGGGCCGACAGCACGGCGAACAGACCGATCCGGGCCGGGCGGCTCGTCGTCGGGCGATCGAAGAGCCCGCCGAATCCGAAACCGATCAGCATCGCCCAGGCCGGGAAGACGAGCAGAAAGAGCCGCTCGCCGTCATAGACCGGAACCCGACTGCTAAAAAGCACCAGGAAAAACGCGATCGAGCCGGCGAGGAGCATCGGGAGCGGATCGCGACTCCGAAGCCTCCAGCCGCGGACCAGTCCAAACAGGCCGAAGGCGTGCAGCCCGATCGGGACAGTCGTGACGAAGTAGAACCAGGGATAGTGCCAGGGAACATCGCGATCCGCGTAGACCCGGCCAAAGTACTGGACGAGAATCGTCGACCGTTCGACGCCCGTACCCCAGTAGGCCAGCAGCCTCGACCAGGGGTGATACCAGAGCCACGGCCATCCGGCCCAGAACAGAAGGCATCCAACCAGGCTCCAGGCGGCCAGCGCGGGGATCGCTCGCCGAATCGGCAGGCGGACGAGGGCCAGGATCGCGAGGATCGGGAGCAGGAACCAGGCATGAATCTTGGTCAGCAGGGCCAGCGCCCAGGCGAGACCCGCTCCCGACATCGCGGCAACCGGCCTCGACGAGCGCAGGGCTCGTTCTCCGGCGAGCAGGGCGGCCGTCCAGGTGAAGGCCAGAAAGGTATCCAGTGCGCCGAAGTGCGCGTGTGCAAAGACCCTCGGCATGGCGACCAGGGCGAGGGCGGCCGAGAGTCCGGCGGCTTTCCCCCATCGTCCGATCGCCACGAAGGCGATGAGCCCTGCCAACGCTCCAAAGGTGAGCGCAGGAGCGATCCGCCCGGCGAGGACGTACGAATCGGTCGGGTCGGGCCCCTTCCAGACCGTCTCGAACGGCTGGCCGAGCACCGAGGCGATCCCGAGCAGCCACCGACCGAGCGGCGGATGTTCGGCGTTGTCCCGGTAGACCTGATCGACGACCTCGGGGGTCAGAAACCGCCATCCTCTCTCGAAAAGAGTGTGGACGTACTTCCGGCCGGGCCGGACGTCCAGCGGTTCATCGACGGTGAGGCCAGGGCCCTCCAGTGTCAAGAGGACCGCCAGTGCCGCGATCGTTCCCGTGGCGATCCCCCATCGAAGCCGACGATAACGGGAGACGATCCCGGGGACCTCGGCTCGGCCCCGATCCACACTCGTTCCCGATAACACTCGTCGCCTCCCGTCGTGGCCTCAGACGCCCGAAAATGAGCGGCCCGCTCCTCCGAGATCATAAAAGGGAGATCGTCGAACGTCGAGCCGGCTCGGGGGCCGATCGATCGAGAGAGAGTGGGGCTGGATCACGATCCAACGTTCTGATAGCATATAATGGATGGCAGGGGCGTGCGCCGGGAATGGCGTCCGGACGATTCCCCGGCCCAGGGAGGTCGATGCGTCGCGATGACCGAGCCGAGCGTGAATCTGCGCAACCCCGCCCTTGCGGCGTTGCTGGCCTGGTTGATCCCAGGGGCGGGCCATATTTATCAGGGGCGGATCGGCAAGGGGATCCTCTACGCGATCTGCATTCTGGGGTTGTTTTTCATCGGCCTGATCATGGGCGAGGGGAAGATTGTCTACTGGCGATGGGTCAACCCGCTCCAGAACCCGGAAAAGTTCCCGCTTTATTACCTCGGCCAGTTCTTCGTCGGCCTCCCCTCGCTTCCCGCGCTGCTCCAGAGTCTTCTGGAGCGATACGGGCATGCCCCAATCCTCGGGGGATTCATGGCCGAGCCCTCTCAGAACGCGCTGAACGCCCTTCAGAATCGGCTCGGCAAGCTCGTGGAGATCGGATCGATCTACACCTGTGTCGCCGGTCTGCTGAACATCCTGGCGATCTACGACGCCTTCGACGGCCCCGCCTATCAGGACGAGACGTCTCCTGATGCTCCGGCGGTCCGGGCCAGTGCCGGAGGCATTCCGGCGGGAGGTTCGGCATGAATCCGTCGGCCTCGGTGGAAGTTTACTGGCTGATCCTGCCGCTGGTGATCGCGATCAGCCTGGTCTATTCCGCCTCGCGACACGAATCGTGGCGGCGGATCTGGTGGCATTCGGCCCGCCTCTGCGTCTGGATCATGGGCTTGCTGGTGATGGCCACCGCCATCCTTTTGCTCATCAATACCCAGGCCTGACCGAGAGGTTGTGAAAGAATCGATTCCAGATAACAGATTCCAGATTTCTGATGGAATCAAGTCGAGTTGCCCTAACGATAACGACTGGGGAATCTTGAATCGGAAACCGGAAGCCTTCAACCGGTTGCTTCAAAACCCTGAGCGAATCGTGGAGGAACGATTCGCCCGATCCCAGCCGACCAGGGGCACGGCCTTCGATGTTCCCTCGCGAAGTCGGTAGGCTCGATCGGCGTCCAGACCCTGGAACGGCTCGATACGGCCCGACGGCCACCGGACCACGACTTCCTCGATCTGGGTCGCGTCGCCGAGTCCGAAACGAATCCGGGTGTCGCTAGCGGAGAGGAAGCTGCCGCCTCCGATTCGCTGGGCATGCTGCCGTCGATCGCCGGTACGAAGGACGACCCGGGCGCCGACGGCGTCTCGGTTCGACCTTTTGCCGTCTCCTTCGAGTTTGAGCACCAGGAAGTGCCCGGCCGGTCCCTCGTTGTGGAAGCAGGCCAGCGGCCCGCCCGACGAGGCGATCACGACGTCGTCCCGTCCGTCGTTGTCGAGGTCGGCGACGGCCAGTCCGCGTCCGACACGTGCGATCTTCCAGCAGGCCCCCGCGCTCGCGGAAACCTCGGCGAACCGGCCATCGGGGCGGCCGAGAAAGAGCTGCCCGGGCATCGCGTGGGGGAACCAGGGGCGGTAATCGTTGACGTGTCCGTTCGCCTGGGCGATATCGAGCCGTCCGTCGTTGTCGGCGTCGAGGAAGGAGACGCCGAAGCCTAAAACCCGATGGGTCGGCCCGGCGAGGTCGACGGCCGCGCTCTGGTCGGCAAACATCCCGCCGCCGAGGTTTCGGTAGAACGTCGAGGATTCCCCGTAAAAATTGGTGACGACCAGGTCGGCGCTGCCATCGCCGTCGGCGTCGCCGCAGGCGATTCCCATCCCGGCGAGGTATCCGCCCGAGGCATTGGTTGCGACGCCCGCCTCGGCGGCACCCTCGTGAAACTGGAATCCGCCCTGATTGAGAAACAGCAGGTTGGCCGTCATGTCATTCGCGACGAAGAGGTCGACGCGATCGTCGTCATCGAGCTGGGCGGCGACGACGCCGAGACCGCGGCCGTCAGTATCGCCAGCGCGAACGCCCGAGCTTTCCGAGACGTCGACAAACCGCCCGCCATCGTTCCGGAAGACGTGGTCGGGCATCGCCGCGACGCTTCTTGGGACGCAGTACCCGTGCCGCTTTGGATCGTTCGGATGCGGGCAGGGAGGCGAATGAACCGGGTCCCAGGCCGCGTAGTGACAGACGTAAAGATCGAGGTCGCCGTCTCCGTCGAGATCGGCGAAGGCCGATGAGGTCGGCCAGTCGCGCAGGCCCCCGAGCCCAGCGCGATCGGTGGCGTCCTCGAACCGGCCGTCGCCGCAATTCCGGTAAAGCGCGTAAGACCTCCACCGGGTGACGAGAAGGTCGGGACGCCCATCGTTGTCGTAGTCGCCAACCGAGGCGCCGTGGCCGAATCCGCCAGGCATCGCCGCGAGACCCGAGATGGTGGTCACGTCCTCAAATGTGCCGTCTCGCCGGTTCCGGAAAAGTCGGTCACCTTGAGGCGAGGGCGGGGGAGGGTCGCGGTCGGGCAGCGTCCCGCCCTGAACGCAATACAGATCCATCCAGCCGTCGCCGTCGAAGTCGAGGACCGCAACGCCGCCTCCCATCGTCTCTGGGAGCCGGCAGAGCGGCGTCGGATCGTTCCGATAGGTGAATCGGAGCCCGGCCGATTCGGCGATCTCGCGGAAGTTCGGAATGGCGGACGAAGCCGTGGAACGAGCCACCGCTCGCGAGAAGTCGGCGGGTTCCGGCGAGACCAGGTCGGCGATCGTTTGGGTGCCGCTGGGAATCTCGTCGGGCACCGGCCTGAGCCGGTCGATCGCCGAGCGGGCCTCGCGATCATCGGGGACACGACGGAGGCGCATCGTCCACCACGAACGGGCCTCGAACCGTCGACCAAGCGCCTCGGCGGTCCGGGCGAGGTCGTCGAGGTTCGTCGGATTGTAGGCGTTCATGGCGCCCATGAGCATCCGATAATGATCGAGCGATCGGTCGATCTCCGCCCGCCGACGTCGGAGTTCGGTGGCGCGGTCGCGCTGGCCGT
This sequence comes from Planctomycetales bacterium, assembly GCA_027435495.1. GTDB lineage: Bacteria > Planctomycetota > Planctomycetia > Isosphaerales > Isosphaeraceae > JAKAUH01. The sequence continues at coordinate 574 of DAHZZC010000018.1, read as the reverse complement.
CTCGGGCGGCGATGTCGGCCAGTCGAGACCAGACGGAGGGATCGCCGGGCCGGAGCCTGACCAGCGATTCGAGGGCTCTGGCCTCGGCCCGCGAATTCTCCCGGAGCCCGGCGATCCGGGCGAGAATCGCCACGCGATCGGCCGGCGCCATCTCGGCGGCGGGCAGGTGTCGGGCCGATTCCAACGCCAGTTCCGGCCGTCCGGCGTTCAGTGCCCATTCCAGCCGCGCACGCTGGACGTCGGGGTCGTTCGGTCGGCTCGCATCGCATCGTTTCAAGAACACTTCGGCCGTGTCCATTCGGCCTTCGAGCAACGCGAGATGGGCCTGACCGAGCCAGACCCGGTCGTCATCGGGTGCCTCGCGTGCCGCCCGATCGAGCCGCTCGCGCACCTTTTCCAGCGGGATCGGCTGGGTGTCGAGCTGCCAGTGTAGCCGGAGCAGGACCAGGGGCTCGGACGAGGTCGCCCATCGACGCTCGATCCGGCGACGGATCTCACGAGCGCGACCCGTGAAAAGATCGACCTGATCGGCCAGTTTCGCCGCCTGCTCGCCGACCTCGTCCTGACGGTTCAG
>DAHZZC010000017.1 GCA_027435495.1 Planctomycetales bacterium | reverse complement strand
CACGGGCGAGCGATTCTGACGTAGCGATTCCCAGGTAGCCAGCCAGTAGCCCAGGTCCGAACCCGCCACCAGGTTGGGTTGAACGGCCGACCCGAGTTTGTCTTTGCTCGAGTCGTGCGTTCGCTCCCGAACCATCTCGTGGATAAGACCTGTTGCATGTTCAACATCTGTTGATCGGCCCAAGTCACGGGCCTCGCCGTGATCGCGCGCTCGCAATCAGGACGATTGTCCCCTCGTTCTCTGGATTTACGAACGCCCCGCGCCAGATAAGGTCCCCGCGGCCGACACGCATCGACGCGTTCTCGATCGTTTGGGACATCCGTCCGTACGCCTCTCCCGATTTCGTCATTGAGTTCTCTCTTTTTCGAAGGAGGCATTCATGTCTGTTACCTTGCGCGGCGACCGCCGCGGATTTACCCTGATCGAACTGCTGGTCGTCATCGCGATCATCGCCGTTTTGATTGCACTCCTCTTGCCGGCCGTGCAGGCCGCTCGCGAGGCCGCCCGCCGCGCCCAGTGCACCAACAACCTGAAGCAGATCGCGCTGGCGACCTTCAACTACGAATCCGCGCAGGGCTCGTTCCCGATGGGGAACCGTGCCTTCGCCGACCGGAGCCAGCCGAATGCCTGCTCAGATTACTACGGCTATTCGGCATTTACTTACATCCTTCCGTTCATGGAGCAGGGGGCCAGCTTTGGCTCGTACAACTTCAGCGTGAAGGGGGACAATTTCCCGATCCACGCGGCCTTCTCTCCCAACGCGACGGCGGGGCTGCAACTGATCAAGGCTTACGTCTGCCCCTCCGACCTGCCATTTAATTCCCTGAACCCGTTGACCTTCTACACGCCGAAGAATCAGGGCTCCTATGGAGAGAATCGCGGCCGGCAGGAAAATATTTACTTCAACTGGGCGGTCAGCGCCTTCCCGGACCCGAACCAGCCGTACTACCAGAATTGCAATTACGGCGGTGGCGACGGCATGTTCATGCCCGAGAGCGTCGTCACGGTCTCCGGCGTGACCGACGGAACGAGCAACACGCTCTTCTACGGCGAGATGTGCCGGTTCCTCAATGAGCCAGCCAGCTCGGGGTTCTACTTCTCGAACATCGTGGGCGCCTGGGGCGACAGCGGCTTTTTCAGCGGTGGCGTCCGGATCACGGGGGGAGCCTTCGTGATCCCCAACCCGAACACCCCCGCCGACACCACCGGCCAGTACTTCAACGCCTGCTTTGCCAATGCCGTCGTGCCACCCGACTGGATTAACTACGGAACCCCGCCGGGCGGTCCCTGCTACAATCTTGGTCAGTGGGGCTTCCACGGACTCCACCCCGGCGGCGTGAATTTCGCCTTCGCCGACGGCTCGGTCCACTTCATCAAGAACTCGATCAACCCGATCACCTATCGAGCCCTCGGTACCCGAAATCTCAACGAGGTCGTTAGTTCGGACAGCTACTAACATCCCTGGTTTTCCGTTTTCCGGGGATCGACGGCCGCTGCCGCCGGATCAACCCAGCGTATCGGAAAACGGAAAACCAAGCTTTGAGGCATCTGGAATGAAAAAGACAAATCAGAAGCGTTGGCACCGGATTCTTGGCCTGGTTTTGGCCGGGATGATGAGCTCGACACTGATCGGCTGCAACGAGGTTCCGGCCCCGGCGACCGGCGAGCAGCCCGCGGTCAAGACGGCGCCGCCGCCGCCGGGCCGGTCCGAGAAGGCCAAGGGCAAGATGGGCATGCCTCATCTTTGAGATCGCACCGAATCGAACGAGATCGTCTCGGCCCGACCTCGCGGGCTCGCTCGCCGCGAGGTTCAGGGCCGTCTTTTCCGCGCCGGGTGATCGATGGGGATGTCAGGCGGTGCCGGCCCTCGGTAAATTGAAGGAGACCTCGAACGCCGTTCTCCAGGTCGAAGGACGGTTCGGGGGGATCGCCGGGTCGGGACCTCGACATGATCCGATTACCTGCCGGGTGGCCGCGCCGGTTCGGCCGGCTGATGGGCCTGGCGCTGTTTGGAACAGTGATCGTCGTTGCCCTGCTCCTCGGCCCTTCCTGGCTCTCGGCCTATGCTCCGTCCTGGGCTCCTCGCGACTCCGTCGTCGCCTCGCTCCAGGCAGCCCGGATTGTCTACATCGGCCTGATCGTCGGCCTTCCGTTGGGGATTCTGGCGTCGGGGCTTGTCGGCCTGATGGCCCATCGTCGAGGGTGGCCGAGGGTACGCTCCGCGGCGGCGAGGGCGATGGCCGCGATGGCCGCCACCATCCTCGCGATGGCCGCGGCCGAGGCTGCCGCCGCCGTCCGGCTCGCGGCGATGCTCGCAGCCTCACCGGCACCCCAACTCCCCGAGCACTTCGACGACCCGCCCACCCTCGACCCGAAGCATCCGGACGATGATACGTCCGCGCTCCGCGCCGATTTCCCCGACGCGGTCGACGATGCCGGGCGAACGGTCGACGTCGTCATCATGGGCGAGTCGAGCGCGTACGGCGACCCGTACGGCGAATGGTTTTCGGTCGGCTCGATGGTCACCTGGAAGCTCGGCGAGGCGATCCCGGAGCGTCGGTTCGTGCTCCACAACCTGGCCGTGCCCGGGGTCCGGCTTGAACGGATCCAGCAGGGCCTCGAAAAGCTCGACCGCCGGCCCGACCTGGCGATTCTTTATGCCGGCCACAACGAAATCTCGATGCGGAACATCTGGAACTACAGCCCGCCGTATTACCTGGACGCCCGCCAGCCGCCGAAGCCCCCGGCCCCGACCGAGAAACTCAGCACCCTCTCGACGATCTGCCGTCTGATCGACGCGACGATCGACCGCCGCCTCCCCTCGCTCACGCCCGTCCGTACCCCGGAACGTCGATTGGTCGATGTTCCGACCTACAACACGCGCGAGCTGAACGACTGGCTCGCCGAGTTCCGGACGCGGATCGAGGCGATCACCGCGTACTTCGAGCGGCTCGGAGCCCGGGTCGTCCTGGTGATCCCGCCGGGGAACGACGCTGATTTCGAGCCGAGCCGATCGTTCCTGCCGCCTTCCACACCGCTCTCCGAGCGCGAGGCGTTCGCCACGAGGTTCGAGGCAGCGAGAAACCTCGAGCGCACCGACCCACCTGCCGCCGAGGCCTCGTATCGCAGGCTGCTCGACGAACAGCCCGGCTTCGCCGAAACCCATTATCGCCTGGCCCGGCTCCTCGAACAATCCGGCCACCCCAACGAGGCGACCCGCCACTACGTCGCCGCACGCGACCTCGACGGCCTCCCCGTGCGCTGCATCAGCACGTTTCAGGCGGCCTATCGAGAGACGGCCGCACGTCACCCCGACGCGATCCTGATCGACGGGCCCGCCGTCCTCCGCCGTCGGAGCGGCCGGCCAGCCGCCGGCGACGATTTCTTCACCGACGCGATGCATCCCTCGCTGATCGGCTACACGGGCCTTGCCGACGAGATCCTCCACGCCCTGCACGCCCGGCACCTCTTCGGCTGGCCGGGTCAGGCCGAGGCCAAAGCACCCGAGGTCACCCCCCTGGAATGTGCCCGGCACTTTGGGATGGACGTTCCGAAGTGGGTCCACGTCGGCGAATACGCGGCCTGGTTCTACCTGCACGCCGCCGCCGTTCGGTTCGACCCGGAATCGCGGATGGCCCACCGCGCCCGCTACGTGAGGGCGATCGATCGCATCAAGGCCGGCGTTGATCCCGATACGATCGGTGCGACGGGAATCGGCACCCGGATTGTGGCGACCGGCCCACCCCCGGATTCCGACGCCCGGTGATGGTCTCCGATCGAGTTGAGCCCGGCGAGAGCAACCTCGACCGACCCCGGACGGAGTCCCGCCGATTGACTCGGATTGGCTGGTCCCGTTACGATCGGCACCAGGACGACCCCGCGACGCCGGCACCGGCCCGGCCCCCCGACCCGTTACCAATTACTCATTACCAATTACAAAATGCACATTCTCCTGACGAATGATGACGGCGTCTTCGCCCCCGGTCTGCGGGCTCTCCGCAAGGAGTTGCTGCGGCTGGGGGATGTGACGGTGGTGGCCCCGGCGATGGAGCAGAGCGGGGTTGGGCACTCCATCACGCTCCTCGAACCGCTGGTCGTCACGCAGGTCGAGGACGTCGACGGGACGAAGCTCGGCTGGAAGGTCGAGGGAAGCCCGGCCGATAGTGTCAAGCTGGGAATCTGCGAGCTGATGTCGCGGCCGCCCGACCTGATCGTCTCCGGGATCAACTCGGGGTCGAACGCCGGGATCAACGTGCTGTACTCAGGGACGGTCGCCGCGGCGATTGAGGGCGCCTTCTTCAAGATCACCAGCATCGCCGTTTCGCTCGAACTCTCCGAGCACTTCGATTTCCCCCACGCGGCCCGTCACGCCACCCGCGTGATCGAAAAGATCCTGGCGAATAAACCGGCAAACGGATCGCTCTTCAACGTCAATTTGCCCGCGCACTCGCGCGGCGAACCGCGCGGGATTCGAGTCGTCCCGATGGGCCTCGGCCGGTACGGCGAGGGCTTCGAGCGCCGCCAGGACCCCCGCGGCCGAACCTACTACTGGATGACCTACAACCCCCCTTTCCACTTCGAAGGCACGGAGACCGATGTCACCAGCCTGAGCGAGGGCTACATCACCGTCACCCCGCTCCACTTCGACCTGACCCGGTACGACTCCATCCCCGAGGTCCGCCGATGGAAGTGGGACGACGGAAGCCCGTCTCAGTAATCCGAGTGGTCCCGAATCGAACCGACCCGAATCGAACGGAGGGACTCATGCCGACGTCACCGACCTCGCCCCGTCGCCTGCGGGCGCCGGCCGTTTGGATCGGCTCGATCGCCGCTCTGCTTGCCGCCGGCTGCGAGGAAGAACGTCACGACGCCTTCGCCCCAAAGGCGAAGAAGACCGCCTCAGCTCCCGCGAAGAAGGCCGATGAACCGGTCTTCATCGTCGGCAAGCGCACCCAGGAGATCAAGAACGCAGGGCCCGCCATCCAGTCTGGCCAGGCCCAGCAGGTGCAGCCCCGGATCACCGCAAAGGACCCGATCACCCTCCAGGGCAACGCCTACGTCTCAATCATCGGCCAGACCTCCATCCTCTCGATCAAGCAGGCGATGGACCTCTACCACGCCACCAACGAGCGTTATCCTAGAGATTATAATGAGTTCATGACTGAAATTATCAAGGCGAACAACATCGCCCTGCCCAGGCTCCCGCACTACCAGGAGTACGGCTACGACGCGGAGAGGCATCAGTTGATCATTCTGGAATATCCGGATCGAAAGTGAATCGGGAGGAGCCGCTGTCACCGGAGAACCGCCGTAACGACGTGGTCGAGGATTCGTCCCGAAAGTGAGTTGAGGAACAGGCGAGACCTTCGAGCAAAGGAGGAAGACGAAATGAAGAATCTCCTGAAACGAATTTCCCTGGCGATGACGGCACTGCCGATGTTTCTGGCCGGGGGGGCTCGGGCCGACGACCCCGTTTACACCCGGGAGCCGCTCGACCAGATCAAGTCCAGCGTTCAGGACAAAAAGGCGGTCCTGGTCGACGTCCGCGAACGGAAGGAGTGGGATCGGGGGCATATCGACGGAGCTGTCCTCATCCCGTTGAGCAAGCTCGCCAAATGGGAGGAAAGCGGGATCAGCGAGGCCGAGAAGAAGGAGCTCTCGAAAACTCTACCCAGGGGATCGGTCGTCTATTGCCACTGCGCCTTCGGGGGACGGGCGCTCACCGGTGCCGGGGTGCTTCACAATCTCGGCTACGACGCCCGACCGCTCAAGCAAGGCTACTCCAGCCTGATCGGGGCCGGCTTCCCGAAGGCCAGGTAGTTGCTCCCCGGATCGTGACCCAGCAGTGCGAGCCGGTCGACGTCGACCGGCCGCTCTTTCTCCGATCCTCCCCAAAACCGCTCCGGATCCCACCGGCATCCACGTCCCTTCGCCTTTCCCTGCCTCTACTCGCCAAATTCATCAAGCATTTACTTTACAATCGATCGCACAACCTCTATGGTTTCTCTTGCCATCAGGTTCGTGGCGTTCGACCGATGGATCCGATCGAATCGGATCTCTTTCCTTGAGGCAGCGATGCGCGCTTTGGCCTCCCGAATAGCACTGTATCTGGTCATCGGCCGGGTCGCCCTGGCCCTGGTGGCGCTTCCCCACACGGACGCCCATCCCGCAACAAGCCGGGGGCACCTGATCTTCCGGGTCTGCTCCTGGCCTGTCGTGCCGAGCCGGACCATCGCGGTCGTGCGAGCCGCGCCCTGTGACGGCTCGTCGAAGGGGTCCGAGGCCGGCACCGGAGAACGTCGACCGTCTCTTCTGGTGGACGGTCTCTCGCCATGGGCGAACACCTCGATCCCTCGGTTAACGGTCTTCCACCGAGGGAATCACCTTCGCTGCTGATGGTGGGGATGGTTCCGCCGCGGCGGCCCATCCACCGAATCGGCGGACGATGCGGTTTCGCCCATCGGTCGCCGCTGACGTTTGCCGGCCCACTTCGTGGCGCGGGGCTGGTCCAATCGGGCTCGCGATCTGTTGCGAGTTCCGGTAAAGCCCGTCGCTCTTGTGAGTGATTGTGTGTTGATCCAGTCGATACGAATGGCCCGTCAGCCCTCGCGAGGCGAGGGGACGCCGGTCGTGCGCGCCTGGCTCGGATCGATCGAGCCCCGGCACGTTTCCTCTGTCCTGTTTTTGACGTTTTCTCCGGAGTTTCTCCATGCGCCGACGCGGATTTACCCTGATTGAATTGCTCGTGGTGATCGCGATCATCGCTGTCCTGATCGCTCTGCTGCTTCCCGCCGTGCAGGCCGCCCGCGAGGCGGCCCGTCGGATTCAGTGCACCAACAATTTGAAGCAGCTTGGCCTGGCAATGCACAATTACCAGAGCTCCAACGACGCCTTCCCGCCGAAAATGATGGCGATCGGATTTGCGAATCAGCCCAACAATCCGAACTGGATCTACACGACCAGCCTCGGGCCGACCCCGCGGGTCATGCCGTACCTCGAAGGGAATGCCCTGTACAACTCGCTCAATTTCCTGTGGGGATACACGGCCCCGCAGAACCTGACGATGGGGTACATTCAGGTCTCGGCCTTGCTCTGCCCGAGCGAGGTGAACAACAACCCGGTGACCACGGTCGACGGTGTCTTTGCGGTGACGAGCTACGGCTGGAACAACGGCGACTGGTACGTCTGGGGCGGCTACAACACGGCGCTGACTTTGGGTGCCTTCTCGCCCAACGCGAGCCGCCGGATCTCGCAGTTCACCGACGGACTGAGCAACACTCTGCTGGCCTCGGAGGTGAAGGTCCAGACTCCGACGTTCCGGCACTGTCTGCCGGCGGGGAGCGGGCAGACGCCCTCGGGCTTCAGCCCGTTCATGACGCCCTCGTTGCAGCAGTCGGTCGCGTTGATCCAGCAGATCATTTCCGGTGGCGGTTGCACAACGGGCGTGACAGGCCACACCCGTTGGCCGGACGGCAAGGTGCCCGATGGAGGGTTCACCACGGTCCTGCCGCCGAATTATCCGATGCAGGTCACCCCGGTCCCGGCGGCTTTCGGCAGCTACGCCCAGACGGGTTACGACGTCATCACGATTGACGAGAACGACGGCGGGCCGACCTACGCCGCGGTGACCGCGCGGAGTTACCATCCTGGCGGCGTGAACGCCCTGTTCGCCGACGGCAGCGTCCACTTCCTCAAGAGCACGGTCAGTCAGCCGACCTGGCGGGCGCTCGGGACGATCGCCGGTGGCGAGGTCATCTCCAGCGACTCCTACTGAGGATGAGCGTCATGGCCGGAAGAAATCGCGAGTGGTCCATTGGGCCCAGGATCGCCGGGTGTCTGACCCTGGCAACCGGTCTGACGTTTTTCGGCTGCGGGCAGGGAGGCCCGCCGCCGGAGACCGTCGAATTCAGCAAGGCGACCCTCGAGTCCTCCGAGACCGTCGCCGCCTGCCTTCCGTCGGGTGTCACGCTCGCAACGAAAACGACGGACAAGGACGGCGGCTCCGAGACCGTCGAGGAGACCCTGGCTCGACTCAAGGCCGCGCCGAAGCGCGGGAAACTCTACGACCTCGGCGGTCGCGAAATCGTTTTCCACAAGCCGACCGCAACCGGCCGGGCGATCCTCAACGATCCGGTCTACAAGAAACTCAGCGGCAAGCGCACCATCGTCCTGCTGGCGCCCTGAGTGGCTGGGTACTCGACTCTGACAACCACGGAAGATGGAAGATATGTACGATCATGCGAAAGGATGCCTGTATTCCGTCTTCGATCTTCCGTGTCACTCGACAAAGCGCCATGATTTAAAAAGATGGAATCGGAAATCCAGAATGTCCCATCGCTTCTTTCACAGCCCCTGAGCCTGGCACCCCGCCTCCTGGATTCCGGATTCCCGGTTCCGTTTGTGTCCTTCGTGGTTTTCGTGGTTTCTCCGGAAGTCTCACGACGCGAGGGCGCCGCGGAGCCGCGTCATTCCCTCGGCGGCGCCGCCGGGTGCTCCGTAGACCGACGAGCCGGCGACAATCACCGAGGCGCCAGCCTCGACCACCTGCCGGATCGTTTCCGGCTCGATCCCGCCGTCGACCTCCAGTTCGCAGTTGGGGCGGACCTGGTCGATCATCCGTCGAGCGCGTCGGAGTTTCGGGAGCGTTCCGGCGAGGAATTTTTGCCCGCCGAATCCGGGATTCACGGTCATCACCAGCAGCAGTTCGATCTCGGGGAGGATCTCCTCGACCGTGGACACGGGCGTGGCCGGGTTGATCGCCACCCCGGCCTTCTTCCCCAGCGCATGGATCGCCTGGACCGTCCGGTTCAGGTGGATGCCCCCTTCCTGGTGGACGATCAGCGAATCGGCGCCGGCCTCGGCGAACGCTTCGAGGTAGCGGTCGGGCTCCTCGATCATCAGGTGGACCTCCAGCGGGACCGGGCAGACCGGCCGGAGCTTCCTGACGATCACCGGGCCGAAGGTCAGGTTCGGGACGAAGTGGCCGTCCATCACGTCGACATGAATCCGGTCCGCGCCGGCGGCCACCGCCGCCGAGACCTCCTCGGCCAGCCGGGAGACGTCCGCCGCCAGGATCGACGGTGCCAGCTTGATCGTCTCAGGTCGCATGCTCATGAGGGCTCCACCGGGTCGTTTGCTTCGGATCGATTCGCTCGGACCGATCCTATCATCCGACGATCGCCGCGAGCAACGTCCGGTCGTCGGCCGGAGGATGGCCGCCGGTGAAGGCGTCGACGGCCGCGACAACGGCAGCGACGATCCCCGGGGCGTCGAGGTCGCATCGGCCGAGGACATCGTCGAGCCGTTGGGTTCCGAATTGTTCGCCGCTCGGGTCCATGGCCTCGGTAATGCCGTCGGTGTAGAACGCCAGCGCGTCGTCGGGGCGGAGCGCGAGGGTTGTCTCGTCGTACTCGGTCGCCTCAAAAAGGCCCAGCGGCGGGCCGCCCACCTCGTCGAGCGCCGAGACCGAGTCGTCGCCGCAGCGCACCAGCCTCGGCGGGTTGTGACCGGCGACCGCGTAGCAAAGCGTCCGCGCCGTCGGGTCGAAGATCGCGTAGAAGGCCGTCACGAACCCCTCGTTACCCGCCGAATAGCGACGGCAAAGCTCGCGGTTGACGTGCCCCAGCAGAAGACCCGGCGGCTCGGGATGCCCCGGTACGCCGTGCGCCAGGCTATGCGTGATCGCCATCATGACGGCGGCGGGAGTTCCGTGCCCGCTCACGTCCGCGATCAGGATTCCCCATCGGCCGTCCGGGAGCGGGAAGAAGTCGTAATAATCGCCGCCGGCCCATCGCGAGGTCTGGTAGTAAGCCCCCAGCTCCAGCCGAGGGATCGTCGGCAGCGATTGCGGCAAAAGCGAGCGCTGGATGTCGGCCACCACCTTCAGTTCCCGCTCGACGATCTCGTAGGCGCGCTTCAGTTCGTCGCTCAAAACGAGGTTCTGCGTGAGCCGGCCGAAGAGTCCGCTGAGCCAGTACCGCTCCGGAAACAACTCCGGGTCGAACGCCGACGGCTCCTGTTCCATCAGGAAGACCATGTTCGTCGCCGTCCCGCGGTCGTAGTGCGGGATCGCCATCAGCGAGTGGAAGCCTTCGAGGTATTCGAACGCCGGGTCGTCCTCGTCGAGCATCGGTGCGAGGTCATCGATCAGTTGCGGACGCCCCTCGTAGAGCAGTCGGCCGAGCAGTCCGTCCTCGTAGATCGGCAGCCGCTCGGGCTGGCGCCAGGGGTTGATCTCCTCGGTCCAGGTGCTCGACCGGGTGACCCGGTACCGCGGCGGTTCCAGGCCCCGCCGGCTCACCGAGACCCATCGTCCCGCCGGCATCAGCCGGCGAATCCGTGTCCCATACGCCCGGACCATGGCCTGCGGGTCGTCCTGCCGGCTGATTTCGCGCATGGTCGCGTCGATGTAGGCCAGACGTTCCCGCCAATCCCCGCGCAGGAGGCCGATGTCGCCCTGGCCTCCGACGCCCCCGGCTTCCGTTTCGATCGCGGTGTTGCTCATAGGGTCTGGCTCGTTGCCCGGTGGTGATCTTCGTCCGGCGCCGGCCCGATACGGTTCAGATCCCGCGGTCGACGACTCGCCTTTTATTCTATCCCTGCGATCGAGCCTCCGCGCCCTCAGGTCGGCTCCGGTCCCAGGGCTGTTTCCTTCTCGGACCGACCGCGAAACGGGGACGGATTTACCCGGGCGAACCGATGAGGGTTCGGTTCGCCCCGGGATCGAAGATACGGAGGAACCACGAAAAGCACGAAGGGCAGGAAAAGGAGCAGAGAATCGGAATCATTCCTGATGCTGGTCCTGCACGTCAGGGCCAGGGGTCGCGTGAAGGGAGACCAGCAACGGCCGAGGACGACTGGAGCCGGTCCCCGTTGACCCGACCAGGGTGAAAATGACGATAGAAGGGAGGAAGGCCGCGACACGCGCCGACATCGCGCGTTATGATGCACAGGTGGCCTCGTCTCGAAACGGACCACCCCAGATTCGGCGGCACCGGGCCTTCGTCGACCAGGTCCGTCGTCCGAGTGAGATCCCCGCCCGATGGCGAAGCGCCGAGCCGGGATCAGGAGGTGAGAAGATGAGTCCGACCCGTCGCCTCGTGCCATTCTCTTCGGCCGTGGCTCTCACGGCCCTCCTCACTGTCGTCATCCCGACGACCGCATCGGCGCAATCCACTCCAGGATCGTCCCCATGGTCGGGCTACCGACCGGGGATGGTCTGGACCCAACCCGCCGC
>DAHZZC010000016.1 GCA_027435495.1 Planctomycetales bacterium | reverse complement strand
CGGGTCGAGGCGCTCTCGCCCGAGGCGTTGGCCCGGCTTCAGCTCGACCTTCTTGATGCGCAGACCATTGAAGAACTCCGCCTGGACGACTGAAACCCAGGTCATTCAGCCAGGAGCCGAGTCGGAGGGAGCCAGGACCGGGGATGGACGGAACTCCGGAATGGGAACGTCCTTCATCCTTGATGCGACCTGGGTTGCAACGGCGTGATCCACCCAAACTCAAGAACGAGTTGCATCCCCGACCCTGCCGTGGGCCCCTTCCATCAACGGATTTTGGGCCGTAGGACAAAGGCTTACGTCAAATCGCCGAAAGAACCAGTGATTCAGGGGCCAGGGTTTTCCGTGAAACTCCTCAAGGGACCGCCATGAGGCTCCCTCGCGTGCGGTATACGATCCGGTCGCTCATGCTCGTCGTGGTGAGCGTGGCGTGCCTTCTGTCCCTGCCGACTCCAACGGTCCATCTGGTTCTGTTGGTATCGATGAGCCTCCTCGTCCTGATACTCGGCCCTGCCTTGGTCGCCCCCTCTGGACTCCGGGTCGAAGTCGCATTCTGGGCCCTGGCCCTTCATCCATTGTTATTCCTGGCGTGGCTTCTCGCCTTACGCCGGTCCGGTCACTGCCCGCCCCTCTATCCGCACGACAACGACGCGATCCTGGAGTGGCTATTCTTCCTCGCCTGGCTCTCTCGATTCTACCAACCGGTCCTCGGTGCCCTGGGGGGCGGCATGTCGGCCTGCTGCTTCTCCCAACGATCCATCAACAGGCCACTGATGACGCTGCCGATCGTCTGGCTCACGACGATTGCCGTCCTGTCATGGGACCCATTCGAGCTATGGCTCTGGTTTTGGGATTGAATCCGAATCCGACACGGTCCTGGCGGCGGATGGCGGACAGCGGGAACGGTGACGCGACCAGAGATTAGGAGGTGGACCCCGTCTTACCGAGGATCCGCGACGGATTGAAGCCCGATCTCAGGAGGGTCCGTCCGAAGTCGTGGGGTGGCCAGAGGAACGGAGCCGGCGTCAGACGGCGCGGCCCCCAGGAGATGGGAGATCGACCCCGCCTCATTTCCCTTCGACCACGAACCTGGGGCGACGTCCTTCGGCCTCTGCGCCTCAGACCGTCGCGCCCAGACGATCAGCCTGGCGTCCTCGTGAACGAGCCACCCGTCGATCACGAATAGCTCAGCACCGCACCCGAGACCTTCAGCCGGTAAAGATCGGCCGCCAGTTCGGTATAGGCCGCATCGGCGATGTCCTGATTGACCTGCGCGAGAAGAGCGTCGATCGCGAGGGCATCGGGGCTGCCGGCCGTCGGATTCTGGAAGCTCTCGTTCGTCGGCTGGTTGGTGTAGGGCGCGTACCGGATCGAGCCAAGGGCCGCGACGAACCCGCGAAGGCCGCCGACCCGCATCGCAAGTGAGGTCCCAAGGGTTGGGTCGCCGATCTCGCCGCCCGAGATGATCGCGCTGCCGGGCGTAAACCGCGCGTTGATCGTCAGATTGCCGAGGATGCCGGTCCCCGCAGAAATCCGGCCCGAGACCATCCCGCCGTAGGCTGTGACGTCGCCGATAAGGTTCGACGGAGTGACGATCTGCCCGCCGATCGGACCGTAGGCGACAACCCCACCGAGCCGGAGCGTCTGCCCGAAAGTCCCGGTTGCCTCCGAGCCGATATCTCCCTGCGCCAGGATCAGGCCGTCGATCGGTCCATGGCTGAGGATCTGGCTCAGAAGGCCGTTCGGCGTGATGATCTTGCCGGTGATCCCGGCGTATCCGGCGACGATCTGAGTGGCCTGGGGGTTCTGACCGGCCACGCTGATGATCCGGCCGATGCTGCCGTCGATCGGCGAGGTGGCCGCCGTGATCGGGTCGATCTCGGTCCCGGTCGCGAGGATGGTCCCGCTGATCGGCCCATCAGGCACATTGATGTTGCCGAAGAACGCCGGCGCGGTGATGTTCGCCCGCAGCCCCGAGTAAGATGTCAGGTTCAGGTCGCCGAGCGGCCCGGTGCTTGTGATCGACTGGGCAATCGGAAGGTTGGTCGTCATCGATCCGCCGTCGCCGTTGAAGGCGATGGACGCGATCCCGGCGGCGGTCGCAGCCCCGACGGCCGCCGATAGCGGGGCCGAGACGAGCGTCACCAGTGCGGTCACCTCGCCGCGTGGGTCGGTCGTCAGCGGAGAATTCGCCTGCTGGTCCGAGAAGACCACACCCTGGAGCCCGAAAACGGTCTGGTTGGAGAGCGTCCCGAAGTACAGGCCGACCGGGTTCTGCGTGGAGAAGGGGACGCGGAGCGTGGTGTTCGCCGGGTGGATCGCGGTCCCGGGGATCAGCACCAGATCCGCCTCGGTGAAGTTCGTGAGGTTGCCGGGGACGATCCGGCCCGTCGGCTGAGCGAGTTCGCCCGCTGCTACCGACTGCACGCTCGCCGCCTCCACCGATCGAGGCGGGGCATAATCCCGCACTCCGATCCCGCCGAGGTTATCGTGGGGCAAGATCACCCCGCCCTGGGTCGTCCCCAGCATCGAAAGGAATTGCTGGCCCTGCGTCGTGACCTGGGTGAGCAGGCTCCCGTCGATCGAGACGTCGCGGATACCCGAGGCGATCGCGTTCGACGTGTCGAGCCTCGCCAGGTTGAACGCCGAGGTCGGGCTCCAGGTGTCGAGGCTCAAATCGTAAAACGGGATGGTCGTCCCCGCGTTGTTCGTCACCCTAACACTGAGCTGCGGGTTCGCCAGTGAGAGCGGATTACCCGAGGCATCGAGCGCGGTGTGCCCTTCATAGAGGAACTGGAAATTGACGTGAGCCGGGCCGGCGTCGAGCAAGGCCGAGGTCGGATAGGTTCCCACCGTCATCGGCTGGGGATAAGGGGTGGCGATCGGAGCCGCGTCCACCCTGCGCTGGGTTCCGCCCTCGTTCACCTGGAGGACGACCGGACCATACCCCCCCTGCACCGCGATGTCGCCGACCGTGGCCGCCGTGATCGTCCCGGGCGTCCCGCCCTGAACGTTCAGCGTGCCGAGGTTGCCCGTCACGGTGATCGAGCCTGACATGTCGCCAGTAATATCCATCCGGCCGAGGTCCCTTGTCAGGCTGAGGGTGCCGGCGAAGGAGCCATCAACGATCAGGTGATCGATCGTCACGCCGATAATCCGGGCGGTCGGCAGGACATTGCCGCCGATCGTCAGTAGCGGGACGTCCTGGAACTGTGTCTCGTCGAGAAGCCCGCTCAGGTTGCCGACGACGGTCTCCCCGCCGGAGACCTTGAAGCCGATCATGTTCAAGATGCCGTTCTGATTGTGCTGATAGGTCACCGTCGCAGTGTCGAGCGACGTCCCCGCGTCGACCGTCGTCAGGTACGGCAAGTTCTGGTCGACGATAACGGTGAAGTTGGCGTTGCCGCCGGGCCCGAGGCGGATCGTGAGCGTGTGCAGGCTGCTCGTCCCGCTCAACGAGGGCAGATCGTTGAACGTGATGCCCAACGGACCCATCCCCAGCCCGGTCAGGGTGGTATCGGCGAGGGTTGCCCCGGAGCGCGGGGTGGTGTCGCCCGTCTCGTCGACGTTCATCGTATCGGCGCCCGAGCCGTTGACGATCAGGTGCCCGGCGATCGTTGAGACGACGCCTCCGCTGGTCGTTCCGGTCGCGTACGGATACAGACTCCCGACATTGAAGGTGTTCGCGGCCGATCCGGTCGTCTGGGCGTTGAGGGTGGTGGTCGTACCGGAGTACGTGCTGGAGACATTGACCGTATCGCCCCCGGTGCCGAGGTCGATCGCCAGCGTGGCGAGCCCCGAATAGGTGATCCCGGCCGGGACCATTCCCAGGCCGGTGAGGGTGGAGCTGGTCAGGATCGCCGAGCTGGCCGGGGTGTCGCCGGTATCGTCGATGTTCGCCGCATCGATCCCCGTTCCCTGGAGAATCAGAGCGCCGAGGATACCAGAGAGAACGCTTCCCGGCGTCGGCGGCTGCCCGACCGACATCGGCGAAACACTTCCGACGTTGAAGGTGTTCGCGGCCGATCCCAATACGCCGAAGAAGGTGGTGATATTGTATTGCTGCGTCCCCTGAATACCGACGGTGTCACCACCGGTACCGAGGTAGACGTTCAGCGCCGTGATGTTGTTGTAGGTGATTCCACCGGCGCCCATGCCGAGGCCGGTGAGGGTCGTCTGGGTGAGCGTCGCCGCTTTCGGCCCGGTGTCGCCCGAGTCGTCGACGTTGAGCGTGACGACTCCGATCTGCGTGTTCACCGTGAGCGGGCCGGCGATTGTTCCCACATTACTGCCAGCGGTAGGCGGTCCGGTGCCGGCCGCTGGAGCCAGGCTACCGACATCGATCACGTCGGTCCCCGCTCCCGCGTTGACAATCGTCGGTCCGCTCGTTGCCAGGATGTACACCGAATCGTTGCCGTCGCCGGTGTTGAGCGTGGTCGTGGCGGAGGTGCCGGGGGTGTTCTGAATGGTATAGCTGGTGTTGGACGCAGTACCGTCGACGTTCAGGGTGGTCACGCTCGACCCGAAGTCAACGGTGTTCACTCCCTGGCTGACGCTCGTCGGCGTGATGGTGACAGGAGCGCTTCCCTGCCCGAGGACGATGTTTGCCGTGTCGCCGCTCCCGGTGTTCTGAAGGGTGGTGGTGCCGTCGGGGCTGAAGGCGATGTTATAGGTATTGTTATTCCCCTGACCGATCAGAGTATCGTTTCCGATGTAATTGGCGACGTTGAAAGTGGTATTGCCGCCGGATGGGCCGGTGAGCTGGATGTCCTGGATGTTCTGATAGGTGTCGACACTATTCGGGCCCATTTCGATCGTGCCGCTGGCAAGGTTGTACGTGCTGAATCCTGATTCGACGATCGTATTGAAGCCGCTCCCGCCGATGATCGTGTTGTGCCCCTCGCCGCCGGTGAGTACGGTATTCGACTGCACGCCCGACATGTCAATCGTGTCGTTGCCGAGCCCGCCGCCGTAGGTGATCGTGCCGACGCCGGAATAGGTCGTCGTCTGACCGTAGGCTGTCACCGAGACGACCTCGTTCCCGGCTGAACCGCCGACGTGCGAAACGGTGAAGGTCTGGTCTCCCTGATTGGTGTTGCCGAACTGGCGATTCGCCGAGGTCGGACCCGTGTTGATCGAGAGACTACTGCCCGACTGATCCGCCACGATGGTCGGATTGGGCGGCGTGTAGCTGAACGAGACGAGCGTGATCGGCGGGGTGATGTCAAACGTTTTGTTAATATGCACAAAGAAAAGGTTGATGTCAAAATACGCCTGAAGCTGGGCATAAACAGATCCCGAAACGTCGAAGAGGCCGAGGGGGTCGTTTTCCAGCAGCTTGATGATGTCGTTAAGCCGATCCTTGCCGGTCCCGTTGACGTCAACCAGGCTCATGTCGATGTTGGCGAAGATGCCCCCTTCCACGCCGGCCGACGCCACCACCAGGCTGATCGAGGCTCCCGCCGTGATTCCCGCGTTCAGAACGACGTTGGGTGTCCCCGCGACGACGTAGAAGCCGTCGAAAAGGTCGGGCAGCGCTGAGGCGTTGAAGTCGGAGTGGGCCCACTCCTGAATACCGTAGGTGTCGTATCCGAACTGGAAGTGAATCGACGCCGAGACGCTCCCGCCCAGGGTTGCGAACAGGGGCGGGAAGATCGGGAACTGCTGCTGGTAGTTGAACCCCAGGGTCAGCGTCGGCGTATCGAAGACGAAGAGGTTGACCGTCTGGCCCATCAGCAACTGGAGGATGCTGAGGGGGTCGTGCAGGATCGGGAACTGGATACTGCCGGGAGTCGTGCTGTCGAGGTTCTGGAGAAAACTCTGCGATTGGCCCGAGATACCGCTGCTCGAGAGATTTGGAGGCGAGGGGAGGCTCCCCAGGTTGAAGCTCGCGCTGGAAACGCTCCCCTGGCCGCGCAAATCGCCGATCAGCGAATTCAGGTTAAAGTTGCCGAAGTCGAGCGAGAGGTTGCCGCCGCCGACGCTCCCCAGTTCGCTATACAGGCTGTTGAACAGGTTATACACCGTGAGGAAAGCATTGATGTCGGAGGCGTACTGGGGCTCCAGGTCCTCGGCGAGAGTGATCAGCGTGATCGGCTGGCCGGCAAGGTCGGAGATGACCGGGATCGGCTGGGTGAGGACGTTCATCACCGGCCTGATCGCGTTGAAGACTGGCTCGATATCGTTCAGGATCGGCGTGACGAAGCTGCTGATGAACGAGCCGAGCTCGAGCGAGACGTTGTCGAGCGAGATCTGCGGCGAGCTTCCCTCACTGGAGGGGTTCGAGCTGGCGTTCTGGCCGTAGACCTGCCAGTTGGCGAACGGCCAGTCCATCAAGAAATTGAAGCTGAACGACGGGAACATCGTCCCACCGCCGATACTGGTGACGATGGCGAGATCGACGTAGGCATCGGCGTTGAATGTCGCCGAGACCAGGTCGGCGAGCGGCCCGGCGATGAACTGGCTGGCCGAGAGGCGGCCATCGTTGGCCGGTGAATTGAGGTTAACAGCAAATGTGCCGGTCAGGCCGGTATCCTTGCCGTTCACGTCCTGAGCCGCCGGGACGGTGTTCGCCGAGAAGCTAAGGAACCCGAGCGATCCCGAGATCCCGGTTCCTGGGAGTGTCACGCCCACTCCCAGCGAGACCACCGGCGCCGCCAGGCCGGTCGTCGGATCGGTCGGGTCGGTGACGAGGTAAAGCCCGTCGCTCAGGCTGACGCCGAAGTCGAGCAGGAGGCTCCAGTGCATCGTGATCGTGACGTTGCCGCCGAGGCTGAGGCCAAGCGCGGAGAGTCCCAGGTTGAACGGGACCTGATAGGTTTGGACCTGCCCCAGATCGACGTTAAACTGAACCGAGTTGGGATCCGGGTTGGTGACGGTCACGGGCGAAAGCAGGAGCGAGCCGAGGGCGGAGGTCATCGAGTCGGCGATGGACTGCGACGGGTTGCCGCCGCCGGCCTTGATCGCCTTGTCGAGCGGGACGAGCAGGTCGTTCTGGATGGTCGTGATGAAGCTCGCGCCGGCCGAGAGCCCGGAGCCAACCAGCGGGAGATTGGCGTCGAGAATCTGATTGCCCATCAGCCCGGCGAGGTCGCCGAGCAGGTTATTCAGCGGGTCGAGGAAGACCGTGGGGTTCTCCAGCAGTGTGCTCAGGCTGAAGAGCTGGCTCAGCGCCGAGTTCAGGTCGGGCGTGGTGATCTGCACCGCTCCCGAGGGGACGGGGCTGGCAAAAAGTTCGCTCAGCGTTGGGACCGTGATCGTGAGCGATCCCAGGTTCTGCGTCCCGTTGAGGTAGAGCGGCAGATTGACGCCCATCCCGGCGGTCAGCGTGGTCGCGAGATCCGTCGAGATGTTCGAGACGAATGAGCTGAGAGTCGGATTGCCGGCCGTGGGCGCGATGCCGACGGTGAACGTGGCGGGGTTGGTCGTGCTGACACCGTCGGTGCTGATCGCCGCCGAACCGTTCTGGACGGAGAGGCTGAGCGGCCCGAGCGTCGCGTTGAAATTGGCGCCCGCCGTCGAGACGAGCAAGGTCCCCGCAACCCCGGTGTCGTTGTAGAGGAACGCCGATGGGTTGCCGGAGGCATTGACTCCGATTCCCAGGTCGAGCGTGACCGTCACACCGGCCTGGACGTGCAGCCGCGATTTGCCGGTGAGGTCCACCAGGTCGGTCAGGCCCTGGAGAAACGTCGCGGCCTGTCCGCCCGCGTCGGCCGCCAGGCTGCCGAGGTTAAGATTCAGGCCGACGTACTGGTCGTACGAGACCGGCGTGTAGACCAGCTTGACCTCGAGTGCCTGGTTCGTCGCGTCGTACGAAAGTTGCAGGGCTCCGGGCGGAAGGCCGAGGAGCGTGTTGAGCTGGGTCGCCAGGGCCTGGAGAGTCGCCGAGGGATCGTTCTGCGCCTGCTGGACGTCGCCCGTCAGCGTCGCGCCGTAGTTCACCAGTTCGACGAGACTCCGGTTGATCAGCGGAAGCGGGTCGTTCAGGAAACCGAGAGACTGATACTGGCTCAGCGCGTTGACCGCGGTGGCGATCGAGTCGATGACGTCGGCGATCGTGATGTTACCGAGGTGGAAGAGCTGGTCGAAATTCTGGTAGGCGATCGTGACGAATCCGCCCGCGGAGAACGAGGTCCCCGAGGCGAGACCCGTCCCGGCGACGAAGTCGATCTCGTCGGCGTTGTTCGCGTTGGAGACGGCGGTGATCTCGGTGCCGATGCCGGCGGTTGTCAGAGCGTTGTTGATCTCGGTAATGAGCTGTGCGACCGAGGTATTTCCCGAGGTTGTCGCCTGCGGGAGATGGATCGAGATGGGAGCGTTCTGGCCGATCGCGACCTGGAAATAGAGGTCGGCGCCGAGCTGTCCGTTCGAGCCGGAGGGGAGGGTGAGTGTATTGGCCTCGCCGAGCGGGTCGAGGGCCGTGATCGTCATCGACGGCGCGGGGCTGGCGG
>DAHZZC010000015.1 GCA_027435495.1 Planctomycetales bacterium | reverse complement strand
CTTCACCGCCTCGTTCCTACTCTGCGGACTCTGGCACCAGGTCGGATGGCGATGGCTCGCCTGGGGCGCCTTCCACGCCGCCGGACTCATCGCCTGCAACCTCTACCGACATCGGCTCAACAAGCGGCTCGGCCGAAAGGGCGTCAACCGCTACATGGAGAGACCCTGGATTCGACTCGCGGCCATCTTCCTGACGTTCGAGTTCAACGCGGCAGCGGTCTTCCTCGTCACTTACCCCTTCGAGCTACCCACATGGATACCCGGACGGGATTACTGATGCGAACCTACGACGGCCTTCCGGCCTGGCAATGGGCCTCGCGCGGCCTCTGGATCGGGCTGAGGCTGATCGCGGTGATGTACCTTGGCCAGTCGGGTTTGAAATTCTTCTACCAGGGCTTCTAGCTCACATGCCCGAAGATGCTGTCCGTGTCGTGTCGGGAGCCTGGATGAGGGGCCTGACGGAGCCTCGCCGTCCCGAAGAAGCCAGCCAAATTTGCAGGCAGGTCTCGAAAATAGGGAAGGATTGCGGGCATGATTGAGGTTCGGCGTCTGGGTGGGATCGCGGCCGTGTCGGCCGTCTTGATGCTGATCTTGCTCGGGTGCGAGTTGACCCTGATGTCCACCACCCCCTGGTGGCCTCGCTGGCTCCGGAACGACTGGGCCGTGGTGGAATCCCAGGGATTCACCGTTGTCTCGCAGCAGATCGCCGACGTGGTCCGACCGCGGGCCGACCAACAGGAGCCTTCCCTGGGCGTCCTGATCGGGGCATCGCAAGCATGGTGGGACGTCGACTCCGCGGCGCTCGAATCCGGCGTTCGTCCGAGGCGGCAATGGCTCCGTCTGGCCGTCCTCGGGGCCTCCATGGTCGAGTTGGAGACTTTCGAGCGGTTGCTGATCGATCGGGCTGGCGTTCGACCGAAGTCGATGATCATCGGCATGAGCCTGGGGATGCTGGCTCGCTCCGAGACCTATCGGAAACCCGAGATCCCTGACTGGAGTGAAGTGAAACTCGGGCGGATTGTTTCGTATCTGCGGCAGTTCCGGTTTCGCGCCGTCGAGTGGGAACTACGGTGGCTGGTCGGCAACGTCTTCAACACTTGCTTTCCCAACCGGACTCGGATCCAGTTGCGGCTCCAGAGCCGACTCCAGCGGGCCCGCCTGGCGCTTTCCGAGTCGCTAGGTCAGCCTTTCACCGCAGTCGCTGCCCCTCGAAAAGAACCATCGCAGTGGAAGACCTGGGCCATCGGCCAGAAGACCCCCGAAAGTGTGCGGGAGGAGCTCGAGATGGAGCGGAGCGAGGGCCGGTTTGATCCTTCGCTCTACTCGCCCGCGAGCGAGGCGAGCCAATCGCTGGTTGAGATGGTCCGGCTGGCGCGGTCGGTCGGGGCCGGGCCGGTGATCGTCCTCATGCCCGCGGCCTCGGCCTTTCGTCACGAACTCCCACCTGAGGCTCGCCGGAGCCTGAACACGGCCCTCCGCGAGGCCTTCGGCGCTTCGGTTCCCCGGGTCATCGACATGGAGCCTTCGATTCCCGACGAACTGTTCCTCGACCTCCACCACCTGTCCAGGGACGGGCGGGCCGTCTTCACCTCGAAACTGGTGGACGAGCTGAACCGAGCCGATGAATCCATGACTTCACCCTGATCCGGTGCGGGCCGGATTCGGGGTCGGTTGGAACACGAGACGACGGCACAATCGCGTCGGGTTCGCCCCATCGGGCATAATGGGGTCGAATTCTTCCACGATCCAGGGGGATGTCGTTGCCGTGGGCCCGGGATGGGGCTGTCGGCATTCGTCCAAGCGAGGCCCGTCCAGGATGCTATTCCCCGACCTCTTCAACGTGCAATTCTGGTGGATCGTCGCCCTCGCGATGATCGTACTGGTCCCACTCCGTCACGCCGGCCTGCGACGATGGGCCTTCGCTACGATCAACCTGCTGATGATCGCGTTGATGCTCAAATCGGGCGTGGTCGCGGTGCTGGCGATGGTCGCGGTCGGTTGGCTGGTCCTGCGGGTCGGCGGTGGCCGGTTCGCGACGATCGCCACGACGGCCGCCGGGCTCGCGGCGCTGGGACTGTTCCTGGTCCACAAGCGCCCCGACCTCGTCACCTCGTCGGGAGTGGCGAGGATCGAGCCGGTCCTGGGGGCGATCGGCTATTCCTACGTGGTCCTCCGCTGGATCGAGATGGCCCGCGCAGTCCGATCCGGCCGGCACCCGCTCCCCGACCCGATCGCGACGATCAATTACCTGCTCCCCTTCCACATGCTGGCCGCCGGACCCATCCAGTCGTTCGACGAGTTCCGAGCCCAGCCAGCGATCCCCCGACCGCTCTCGGCCGCCGGAGCGCTCCGGGCGATCGAGCGGGTCGCGTTCGGGCTCTTCAAGAAATATGTGGTCGCCCAGGCGATCCAACGCGCTTTCCTGACCGGCTTCCACGCCGGCGGGATGTACACGCTCCTCGAAGTCCAGCTCACCTATATCTGGCTCTACCTGGATTTCAGCGCCTACAGCGACATCGCTGTCGGAATCGGCCGGCTGATCGGCTTTGAAGCACCCGAAAACTTCAATCATCCGTACCTGGCGCGAAACATGGTCATGTTCTGGGAGCGGTGGCACATCTCGCTCTCCATGTTCATCCGCCGCAACCTGTTCATCCCGGCGCAGCTTGTGATGACAAGGTACGACGGCGGCCGGCACCCCTTGCGGATTGCGGCCCTGGCGTTCCTGGTGGCGTTCGTCCCGTGCGGACTCTGGCACCGGATCGGCTGGCCCTGGGTCGCCTGGGGGCTCTACCATGCCGCCGGGCTGACCATCTCCACGGCCTATCGCCTGTGGCTCACCCGCAAGCTGGGCCGCAAGGGCGTACTCCAGTACATGGAGAACCCCTGGATCCACCTGGTCATGTCCGCCCTGACCTTCGAGTTCGCGGCTCTCGGCGTCGCCCTCCCCCTCTTCCCATACGAGGACATCTTCCCATGGATGAGCTCTCATTGAACACCGAGTCGCCGGACGACCCTCCCATGGGCCGCCTCGAGTTCCTGGCGCGGGCGGCGAGCACCGCCCTGATGATTGCCTCGGCCTACTATCTGGGCCATTCCGATTTTTTCTTCTACCAGGGCTTCTGAAAGTCGGAGGCGCGGGGATGGTCTACGAGATCCGCCGGGGCGGGGGAATACTGGTGGCGCTGGCCGCGGTCGGCGTGATGCTGGCAGGCTGCGGTGCGATCCTTCACGCCGCTCTCGACCCAATCGCGGATCGACTCCGTGAGCGTGACCAGACCTTCATGGTCTCGGTCAGTTACGAGATCGCTGCCCGGCGGATGCTGGGGATCCTCCGCGACCGACCGCCCGAGGGTCCCAGACCATCGCAGAAGCTGGGCGTTCTGTTGGGGCCGTCGGTGCTCCAGCAGGGGGTCGACCCAGCGCTGCTTACCAAGGAGATGGGCGGCGCCTACCGATGGTCCAACCTCCGCCTGCCGGCGCAGACGGAGGACAACCGCCGGTTCGCCGAATGGATGTACGCTAGCGGCCTGCGGCCCGACGCCCTCGTGCTGGTCACCAACGCCGGCATCCAGATCTCCGACCTCGACACCCAGGCGGAAGCAGTCTGGTACGACCCGCGAATCCTGTTCGATCACCTGGCGCACGGGAAGTGGGAGCTGGCGCGGGCCGATTTGATCGAGATCACGATGATACCCTGGCGGTACGCCTTCCCCTACCGGGGACACGTCTTCACGGCCGTCGACCGCACGCTCTACGCGACCAAGCTGGCCATGTGCTCGGGCCGCAAGTCGCCCTTCGCCGCACTGTACAGGCCCGAACCAGATCCCTACGTCGAACCGTTCCCGGTGGGGCCACCCCGCGATGACCTGAGCGACCGGTTCATCCTCGGGTTCATCGGCCGCAAGGGATGGTTCGACGCCTCTCGGTACCGGACCGACACCCGAAATTACCGGCAACTCGTCGAGCTGTTTCAGATCGCCCACGCGCACGGAACCCGAACGTTCCTGGTCCTCGTCCCCGAGTCGACGCCTTACCGCGAGCGGATGCCCGCCAACTCAGCCGACCCGATTCTGCGCGGTTTCCCCCGCGACCTCGGCGCGGCGGCTCCCCTGGTCTTCGATTACCGAAAGCTCCTCTCCGAGCGGGAATTTGCCGACGTGAACCACCCCAACCACGACGGCCGGATCGTCGAGACCCGCCGCCTGGCCCGCGACCTCCGATCGGCGCTCGGCCTCGAATCGGCACCAGCTGCGAACGGTCGTTGATCGGATGACCGGTTGACCGGCCGGCAGCAAAAGTCAACCTTGCCCAATCGCAGTGAATCCTATAGCATCCGGACGACTCGCAGGGATACGCGTGTCGTTGTCTTCCGGAATGGATGCCCGGCGCCGGTTCCCCATCGCCATCGAGTCGCTGTAGGTCTGCCCCGATTTCGGGACAGCACTCCAACGTTCATCGATCCATTGCACGGCACCCGGGGAGATCCGTCGCCTTGTCCAACCCGATCGACCTCTACGCGATGCGCTTCTGGCTATTCGCCGGGGCGGGAATCGCGGTTCTCAATCCGATCGTCGCGCCCCGTGCCCGACAGTGGGCGTTCGCAGCCCTGAACCTCGGGTTCATCGCCGCGTTCCTGGGCACGAGCGAGCGATTCGCGGCCGTGGCCGCCAGCCTGCTGGCGATCCGCCTGGCCCTCGCCATGATGCGGCCGGGTCGCTCAGGAGCCACTTTGGCAACAGCACTCGGCGCCGCCGCGGTGGCGGGGCTGTTCCTCGTCCACAAGCGGCCCGAACTACTGGCCGGACGGATGCCGGCTGCGGGTAACCTGGAGGCCGTCCTGGTGACAGTCGGCTTCTCGTACGTCGCGCTGCGGCTCTACGAGCTGGCACGGGCCGTCCGCGAAGGCCGCCATCAGCCTCCCGACCTCGCCTCGATGGTGAACTACCTGCTCCCGTTCCACATGCTCGCCGCCGGCCCGATCCAGGCCTACGACGACTTCGTCGACCAGCCACCCATCCCGCCTCCACTCGACATTGACGCCTCGCTCGATGCCCTCGGGCGGATCGCCTCGGGGCTCTTCAAAAAGTACGTCCTGGCCAGGCTGATCCAGGAGGTCTTCCTCACCGACTACCGATCCGTCGGCTGGTACGTCGTCGTCGAGGCCCAACTCACCTTCCTCTGGCTCTTCCTCGACTTCAGCGCCTACAGCGACGTCGCCGTCGGCGTCGGACGACTCATGGG
>DAHZZC010000014.1 GCA_027435495.1 Planctomycetales bacterium | reverse complement strand
GTCGCGGTGCTCGACTCGAAGCCGTCCGGCCAGCACAATGGTGTATTCGTCAAACTCCGGAGTCTGGCCCGGCTCGACCCATCCGCCGGGGCTCCGCATCCGCGCGAGGCTCACCGCGGCCTCGCCGGTGTTCACTCGACCGACGAACTCGTCGATGAGCTTGGGCTTGTTCCCGGCCGCCTCCACTCGAGTCGGGCCCGCGATCCACTCCGGCATCGACCGATCCCCTCATTGTCATCATGAGCCGCGGACCAGCCAACGAGCCGGGCGCTCCAGGATCATGCTAGGCCCGTTCGCCGGCGAGCGTCAAGGGACCGATCAGGCGGCAGGCGTCCCTCGAAGGTTGTCGCCTCCTTCGACGACGGCCACCAGCGCCGAGGCCATCCGCCCGAAGACGTCGCCCCAGTCGTTCAGCCGAGACTGCCGGAAGAGCCGGAGCGTCGGATACCAGGGAGAATCGTCTCGGCCGGTCATCCATCGCCACTCCGAGGCGACCGAGAGCCCCATCCAGACCGGGACGCCCATCCCCCCGGCCAGGTGCGCCACCGCCGAATCGGGCGCGATCACCAGGTCGAGGTTCGCGACAATCGCCGCGGTCTCGCTGAAATCCCGGGCGCGTCGGCCAGGCAGCTCAACAATCGGAAACCGGCCGTCCAAACCGGCGATCTGCTCCGTCCCGTGCTCTGCCTGGAGGCTAACCAGCCGGGTGCCCGGGATCCGGGCGATCGGCTCCAGATCGGCCAGCCGGAAGGATCGCCAGTGGTCGGCTCGATGCTTCGGCTGCCCCTGCCAGGCAATCCCGATCCGGAACGGTCGAACACCCGTCTCCAGATCGTTCGATGTCGAGGCGTCAAGGATCGATCGCCAGTGCTCGACCTGCGCCGGTTCGGCCACGAGGTACGGAACTCGCGCCGGGATCGTCTCAACCGTGGTCCCCAGGATCGCCGGCAGGCTCATCAGCGGCGCATGAATGTGGCAGGCCGGTTCGAAACCCTGACCATCGCAGACCAGGTCGACTCCCTCGCACCGCGAGAGGAGCCGGACCAGCGGCGGCTGGCAAAGGAGCGTCACGCGTCCCCCCATCGCCTTCACCATCGGCGCGAACCGGATGAACTGGAGCGTGTCGCCATAGCCCTGCTCGAAGTGAAGCAGGAGCGTCTGCCCCTCGAACCGGCCTCCATTCCAGAAGGTCCGGTTGATCCGAACGCCCCCGTGCTTGGGATGGCTGAGCCGCCACTCGTGCTCGGGCCATCCCTGCTCGTAATCGCCGGTCGCCAGCAACGCATACGCCCGGTTGCGCCGGAGATCAGGGTTGAGCGGATCGATCGCGACCCCTCGATCATAGAGCGCCAGAGCCTCCCGCCAGCGTCCCTGTCGCACGAGATTCACCGCCGCGTTCTGGAGGGCTTCCACCGAATCGGGGCACATCTCAAGCGCCTGCTCCAGCATCGGCGCGGCCCCGTCGAAGTCGCCCCGGTTCGAAACGACCGACCCCAGGCTCATCACCGCATGAAAGACCCGGGGATGGATCGCCAGCGCGGTCCGGAAGCACGCCTCGGCCTCGGGATCGCGATCCTGGGTCATCAGCAGGAGGCCAAGGTTCGTCCAGACCCGGTAGTCGTCGGGGTGGCTCCGCGCCGCCTCTCGATAGATCGCCTCGGCCTCCTCGGCCCGATCCTGCCGCCAGACCGCGACGCCCAGCTCATTCAGGGCGTCGATGTCTCCCGGATCGATCGCCAGAGCCTCGCGCGAGACGGCCTCGGCCTCGGCGTATCGCCCCTCAAGAGCCAGACGGACCGCCCGGTCGCAACGCGAGGTCTCCCCCGCTAACGACTCATCGACCTCCTCCACCCCAACCATCGCTTCCATGAATCCTGCCTCCCGCCCGTCCTGGGCGCCGGTAATCTAGCCGGACTTCCCCTTCGCTCCAAGCCCGGCTCTTCCCCCCACGACCATCATCCACCACCAAATCCACCGACAACCTCAGGGATTGGCCCGCTACCTGCATGCCGCCGGAAACGTCCGGAGAAGTGCGGGATCGCGCGTCGTCCCCTCCGCCATACCTCGCCCCATCCGCCTGATGTTGATTTAAAGCAACAACCGATTTGGCGCCACCCAGACAGTTCGATTAATCTGCCATCGCAAGCTGGTGAATCGTTTGTTCCGGGGACCCGCTCATGTACATTCGCTGCCCAAACTGCGGACGACGTGGGCACTTGCCGGACAAGTGGGCACCCGAGGCCCACAGCCTCCGGTGCCGGAAGTGCCGGGCGATGTTCAAGACGCCGGAACTGGCCCACAGCACAACCGGCCAGGCCGTGGTGGCCGGGTTCGACGCCATCGCGAGCGTCGGGCGGTCGGATCCGCGATCGGCCTATCTGAACGAGGCACTCTTCAGTGGATTTGACGACCCCGTGGTCGGGACGCGTCTGGCAGGTCCGGGCGACTCGAACTACGAGCTAACCTTCACGCTGGGCGACACCGAGGGTGACTCCGAGCCCGAATGGGGGCCCATCCCGGAACTGACCAGTCCCGAACCCCCCAGTTCCGATGAGATTCCTGTTCTGGCGCCGTCCTCGATCGAGAGCGCTGAGTCCTGGGCTTACCGATTCCTCCGGTTATGGCGCACCCGGCTGATTGTTGCGGCCACGATTCTTTTCGGCGTCGGCCTGCCCGTGCTGGTCTCCCTCCTCTTCCAACTGCTGGGGCCGCGTGCGACTCCGGATCGGACAGCCGCCGCTCTGATCGCCGGTCTCGCCAGCGCCCTGGCCCTCCTGATGCTCTCCATCCCCCTGATTCTGCTCACGTCCCTCATGGCCGACCTCGTCCGCGAGGTGCGCCGACTCGGCGATCTCTCCACCGATCGAACCCGCGAACGCAACCGTCCCTGATCCCGTATCCGCAAGTTCCTTGACGGTCCCTTCCCCTGGATCATCCGATCCATCTCGCCTTCCACCCATCTTCGGCGACTTTTCGGAAAAAGAATTCTGGGAAAACTCCAAGGAAGACGCCGGAGATTTCCTATACTCCGGGGCAAGAGGATGGGCAACTTGAAGACTCTGCGGTTGAGGCAACGATCATGGCGATCATCGCGAAGGCAGCGAGTGTTCGTTCGGCATGGCGACGTTCCGGGCCGATCCGGAAGCGTCTGGGGGTTCTGACGCACCGCACGGGGCAGTGGACAAATGAGGAGGCCGTCGCCTATCGGAGGCGGCTGGAGGCCTGGACGGGGAGCCTCGGTCCTCGAAATGACGTCGAGCGCTACCTGGTGGAGCGAGCGGTCTCGCTCTCCTGGCAGATTGATCAGGCCGATCGGCCTCAGCACTCGGCGACGCCGGCCGAGGTTGGCGAGGAGAGGGACACGTCGGAGCAGATGCTTCGGTATCAGCTTGCCTGCGGCCGGGTGCTTCTGCGGACGCTCGATGCCTTGACGCGGATGCGTCTCGCGGTTGATTCCGATGGCCCTTCGAGTGAGCGGGGCGAGCTGCAAGTCCGGACCGGGTCGCGTCGACGGGTCGGCGGGTATCCTGTCCCGATCGATCCGGCCCCGACGGTCGCCTGCGCCGATCGGATTCCGGTCCGGCTCCGTCGAGCACGAGCCGCCGAGGCGGCTGCCTCCGCCAGTTGAAGACGTAACGATCCCCGGGATTGTTAAGGTCGGTGGTCGCCGAGACTTCGCGCTTGGCAATCCGGATGGCGCCCGTTCTATAATGAACGTCCATCCGGGTCGCCCCTCTCTCGGCGACCTCCCGGCCGGGATCTCCGGCCATCGGCTCGACCTCCCGGCGGGATTCCCCGATGCGATCCTTGGTCTACCCACTCACCGCCCTCGTCTCGATTGGGCTCCTCCTCGCCGGGTCCGCCGTCGCGGCCGACCTCGACGCGGCCGAGGCCCTCTTCCGCGCCGGCAAATATGACGAATGCGCCCGCGCCGCCGCCACCGAGCTTGCCGGGTTCAACGGATGGGACGAGCGTTGGCGTCTGCTCAAGATCGACTCCGAAATGCAGCGCGGCCGGTACGGGGCCGCGATGGAGACGGTCGAGAACTCGTTCCGGCATCTGCACTCCAGCATCCCGCTCCGGCTGATCGCCCGTGACGTCTACCGGTACAACGGCCGGGACGACGAGATCCCTCGGCTCATGTCGAACCTCGAGCGGATCGTGATGGGCTCGCCACAGCGGTTCGCCACTCCGGAGGGGCTGGTCGCCCTCGGCCGCTATTTCCTGCTCGTCGGGCAGGACTCGCGGAAGGTGCTCGACCTCTTCTTCGACCCGGCGATCAAGCGCCAGCCCGACCTGCTCGACGGGTACTACGCGATCGCCGAACTTGCCCTGGCGAAGCAGGATTTCGCGCTGGCCGCCGAGACGCTCCGCAAGGCCCCGAAGAAGGCCGCGGCCGGCGACCCACACTACCATTACCTGCTCGCCCGGGCCTTTGCCTCCGACGACCGCCCCGCCGCCGGCAAGGAACTGGCCGAGGCTCTGAAGCTCAATCCCCATCACGTCGACAGCCTGATCCTGGCCGCGGATCGCCTGGTCGAGGACGAGAAGTACGGCGAGGCCGCGAACCTGCTGGCAAAGGTCCACGAGGTCAACCCCCACGAACCCCGAGCGTTCGCCTATCGGGCGGTCCTGGCGCACCTGCGGAGCGACCCGGCCGGCGAGGCCGAGGCACGCTCGAAGGCCCTCGGGCACTGGAGCCGCAACCCCGAGGTCGACCACATCATCGGCCGCGAGCTCTCGCAGAAATACCGGTTCGCCGAGGGCTCCGCCTACCAGCGGAAGGCCCTCGAGCTCGACCCATCCTTCCAACCCGCCCAGTTGCAGCTCTGCCAGGATCTGCTCCGACTCGGCGAGGAGTCCGAGGGCTGGAAGCTCGCCGCCGATCTCTTTACCAGCGATCCCTACAACGTCGTCGCGTTCAACCTGTCGACACTCCACGACCGACTCGCCGGGTTCCGAACGCTGCAAGCCGACGGCCTGATGGTCCGGATGGACCCACACGAGGCGGACCTCTACGGTCGTCGCGTGGTCGATCTCCTTGTCCGGGCCCGCAAGACCCTCGCCGAGCGTTACAGCGCGACGCCACCGCGCCCGGTGGTCGTGGAAATCTTCCCGCAGCGGAAGGAGTTCGCCGTCCGAACGTTCGGCCTCCCAGGCGCCGACGGCCTGCTCGGCGTCTGCTTCGGGCGGGTGATCACAGCAAATAGCCCGGCCAGCCAGGGCGAGCACCCCACCAACTGGGAATCGGTCCTCTGGCACGAGTTCTGCCATGTGATCACCCTGAGCAAGACCCGCAACAAGATGCCAAGGTGGCTGAGCGAGGGAATCTCCGTCTACGAAGAGGAGCGCGCCGACCCCTCGTGGACGACGCCGATGAGCCCGAAGTTCCGGGCGAAGCTCCTCGGCCCGGACCTCACCCCGATGAGCCAGCTCAGCGCCGCATTCCTGAACGCGAAGTCCTCGCTTGACCTCCAATTCGCCTATTACGAATCGACGTTGGCCGTCGCCTTCCTGATGGACCGGATCGGCGTCGAGGGGATGCGAAACCTGCTCGACGACCTCGGATCCGGTGTCTTGATGAACGAGGCACTGCCGCGACGGGCGAAAATGTCGCTGAAACAACTGGACGATCAGTTCGCGCGATACGCCCGCGAACGCGCGGGCGCCGGGATCTCCAACGTTACCTGGGAAGAAGCCGACCTGCCGCCGGAAGCCGATTCAACCGCCATCAAGACCTGGCTCCAGAAGCATCCGAAGAGCTTCCACGGCCACCGACTCCTGGCGGCCCGGCTGCTCGCGGAAGGAAAGCTCGGCCCGGCGAAGTCGGAAATCGAGGCTTTGAAGGTGATGGACCCGGCTTACGTCGGTCCGGAGAACGCCTACATGTTGCTGGCCACCCTCGCCAGGAAAGAATCGGACCCGGCCGGCGAACGCCGGGCGCTGGAGGATCTGGTCGCCCGCGACGGCAGCGAGAGCCCGGCGTACCTCCGACTACTGGAGCTGGAGGAATCCGCCCGCGACTGGAAGGCCCTCGCCCGCGATGCCGACCGGATGCTCGCGATCCACCCGCTCATCCCGGCGCCGCATCGGGCACTGGCCCTTGCCTCGGAGGAACTCGGTCATATCGACGCAGCGATCGACGCGTTCCGGGCCGTGGCGGTGCTCGACGACTCCGACCCAGCCGGCCTCCACTACCGGATGGCCGGGCTCCTGGCACGGCGGGGTCGTCGCGACGAGGCCCGACGCGAGGCGTTGAAATCGCTCGAAGAGGCTCCTCGGTTCCTCGACGCCCACAAACTCCTGCTCGAACTGGTCGAATCCCCCACCGAGGGACAGCGAGGCCCGGCCCGATGAAGCGTCGACGCACGATTCTGCTGGCAGTCCTGGTCCTGTTCGCCCTCGTTTCCAGCCTGGCCGTCGCCCAGCGGTACGGCCGGGGCCGTGGAGGCTGGGGCCGCCGATTCCCCGGCCAGATCCCGGCCGATCGCGCCGGCGTCCCCGACTGGAAGATCGACCCTCGATTCCAGCACGATCTCTTCACGTTCGTCCGGGTCCAGTACGACTCCGGATACGGAGGGCGCGGCCGGCGGGGCTGGGGCGGCGGCGGATGGGCCACCGACTTCCCCGACAGCGACCTGAATTTCTCGTACCGCCTCCAGCAGTTGACCTCGATGAAGGTCAATCCCAACCCGATCAGCCTCCGTTTGACCGACCCGAAGCTGTTCGACTATCCGTTCCTCTACATGATCGAGCCGGGCCGGCTCGAATTCTCCGAAGAGGAAGTCATCGCGCTTCGACGCTACCTGCTCAACGGCGGCTTCCTGATGGTCGACGACTTCTGGGGCGACGAGTACGAAAACTTCCACGAGCAGATCAAACGCGTCTTCCCCGAGCCCGACCAGGAGCCGACCGAACTCGACGTGTCTCACGAAATCTTCCGCTGCGTTTATCAGCTCAGGGAGAAGCCGCAAGTTCCGAGTATCCACTCCTGGCTCCAGACCGGTGAAACCTGGGAACCCTGGCACGGCGGCGATGCGCGAACCGTCCACTACAAGGGCATCTTCGACGACCAGAAGCGGATGATGGTCCTGATCTGCCACAACACCGACCTCGGCGACGGCTGGGAACGCGAGGGCGAGAGCGAGGACTACTTCCGCGAGTTCTCCGAGAAAAAGTCGTACCCAATGGGCATCAACATCGTCACGTATGCCTTGACCCATTAATCCTCATTCGTTAGTCATTGCGATGATATGACGGCGACCCATGATCAGGGACCCATGACCAATGACCGACGAATATGAAGAAGAGAAGCAGGTCGTCGAGAAGATCCACGAGAGCCGGGGGCGGATCGATCATGAGCTATCGAAGGTGATCGTCGGGCAGAAGGAGGTCTCGCAGCAACTCCTGATCAGCCTCTTTGCCGGCGGCCACTGCCTGATCACCGGGGCGCCCGGTCTGGCGAAGACCCTGCTCGTTCGCACGATCGCCCAGGTCTTCGAGCTCAAATTCCAGAGGATCCAGTTCACACCCGACCTCATGCCGGCGGACCTCACGGGAGCGAACGTCTTCAACCAGAAGCAGGAAGAGTTCGTCTTCCGTGCCGGCCCGATCTTCACCGACATCCTCCTGGC
>DAHZZC010000013.1 GCA_027435495.1 Planctomycetales bacterium | reverse complement strand
GTCCCGCCCGCATGTCTTCACGGATTCAAAGGGGTCAGACACGAATGGCACGTCCCCAAGGAAGATGGGCAAGAGTCTGGGCAGAATGAGCGTCCCCCAGATCGCTCAGATTCTCGCCTTGAAGCCACAGGACGTGCCGTTGATCCCTGATTCCAGAAACCATAAGGAATGGCGTCATTCTGGAATCTGGAATCCGATCTCTGGAATGGATTTCTTCACAAACACTGAGCCTGAGTCAGGAGCGTCCGAATGTTCTTCCTCCAGAGGTTCATCCCCGGGCTGGCGATTTACAGCTACCTCGTCGGCGACGAGAAGACCCGCCAGTGCGCCGTGATCGACCCGACGAGGGACGTGGACGAGTATCTGGCGATCGCCCGCCGCGAGGGATTGCGGATCACCCAGGCGCTCGAGACGCACGTCCACGCCGACTTCGTGAGTGGATCAGTGGAACTGAAGGACCGGCTGGGGGACGAGCTGCAAATTGTCGTTTCGGGCCTGGGCGGCAAGGAGTGGACGCCTCCGTACGCCGACCGCGTCGTCGGCGACGGCGACGAGATCGCGATGGGCTCGGTCCGGTTGAAGGCGATTCATACGCCTGGCCATACTTATGAGCACGTTTCCTGGGCGCTCTTCGACGACACCCGGAGCCAGGAGGTTCCCTGGCTGGTCTTCACGGGCGACTTCCTGTTCGTCGGCGATGTCGGCCGCCCGGACCTGCTGGGCGAGGAGGCGCGGCATCGGCTCGCTCATCAGTTGTATGAGAGCGTTTTCGATCGGCTGCCGGCCTTGCCCGATTTCACCGAGATCTTCCCCGCGCACGGGGCCGGCTCGCTCTGCGGCAAGGCGATCGGTTCTCGGGGGTCGTCGAGCCTCGGCTATGAGCGCCGGTTCAACGGAGCGCTTCGGAGGCAGAACGAGCCCGAGTGGGTCTCTGCGCTCCTGGACGGGATGCCGATCGCCCCGCCCTATTTCCGGCGGATGAAGCGGGTGAATGCCGAGGGGCCAAAGATTCTCGGACCTGAGCTTCCGGGGCAGAAACGGTTCACGGCCAGGCAGATTCACGAGCGGGTCTGCGGGAATTGCCTGGTCGTCGACGTCCGGCCGAAGGAGGCGTTTGCCGCCGCTCACATTCCCGGTTCGATCAATATTCCTCTGGGTCACAACCTGCCGACCTGGGCCGGTTGGGTCCTGCCGTACGACCGGCCGACGCTGATCGTTCCGGACGACCCGGCCGACGTCTCCGAGGTCGTCACGCACCTGATCCGGGTCGGGTTCGACGAGGTGCAGGGCTACCTCGAGGGCGGTTTGGCCGACTGGGAATCGCACGGCTACGAGCTGGGGCGGCTCGAGACGATCTCGGTCCACGAGCTGGCCGTCCGTCTCAAGGGGAAGGACCGTCCGTTCGTTCTGGACGTCCGGACCGACCGCGAGTGGGAGGCCGGACACATCGACGGGGCCCACCACATCCACGGCGGGAAGCTGGAGGAGCGCTACGCGGAGGTTCCCCACGGCCGGCCGGTCGCGGTGGTCTGCGGGACCGGCTACCGGGCCTCGATCGCCTCGTCGTTCCTCAAGCGCGAGGGTTACGAAAACGTGATCAACGTGCTGGGCGGGATGACCGCCTGGAAGGCCGCCGGAATGCCGGTGGCCGGCGATTGACGATGCGGGTCTCCCGATCGGGAGCCGAGAGACTTCCCGCCATTCCGCGGGGCGGAAGTCCGTCCCGACCGCTCGGCCTGTGGCGGAGCGCTCCTGTCAACCGAAACGGCGGGCCAGCTCGTCGATCGCGGCGCGGGAGGGCAGGGCCTCCTGGGCGCCCGCCTTCGTCACGGCGAGCGCCGCCGCGGCGCAGGCCCAGGCCGCGGCCCTGTCGGGCGGCTGACCTTCCGCAATCGCGACCGCCAGCGCGCCATTGAAGGCGTCGCCAGCCCCGACCGTGTCGACCGCATCCACCCGAGGCGCCGGGATCGGTCCGTAGGGCTTCGCGGCCACCACCTGGCAGCCCCGCGCGCCCAGGGTAATCACAACGCAGGCGGCGCGGCTCTGCTCCTTCAGTCGGAAGGCGCAGTCGATCCAGTCGGGCTCGTCCGGGAGATCCGCCGGAATGCCGGCCATCGCCATCGCCTCGGTCCGGTTGGGCGTCAGGTAGATCGCCTCGCGCAGGTCTCGGAGATCGGAGACCGCCGGCGCGGGCGCCGGATTCAGGATCGTCGTCATCCCCGCGTCGAACCCTCGGCGGATCGCCCGGACCGCCGTCTCGATCGGGATCTCCAGGCTCGCGAGCAAAACGTCACCCGCCCGAAAAAACGAGTCCGGCAGGCGGTCGACATCCTCGGGCCTCAGGTTCCTGTTGGCCCCGGGCGCGACTCCGATCATGTTCTCGCCGAGATCGTCCACGTAAATCATCGCGACGCCCGAGGAAACGCCCTCGACCACCTTCACACCCTCGACGTCAATCCCCTCGCGCCGGTAGTGCGCCAGGGCCTCCCGGCCGAGCGGATCGTCGCCGACGGCCGTGATCAAGGCCACCTCAGCGCCGGCTCGCCGGGCGGCGACAGCCTGATTCGCTCCCTTGCCACCGGGCGTCGTGGCGAACGATCGGCCCAGCACCGTCTGCCCGGGCGCCGGCAGGCTCGGCAATCGAACGACCATATCCGTATTGCTCGACCCGAAGACGACGACTCGGGGCATCGGGCTCTCCTCGTGAGATCGGGGAAATCGGGCGACCCTCGGCGGCCGCCGCCCATTCTAATCAACCAGCGCACGCCCGCCATCATCCAGGCGATCGCGCCGAACCGGGCGACGGAAGCCCTGAGATCGGATAAGATGGGCGGACGGATCGGCGGACGGTCCAGGGCGGAACAGCGACGGAACGAGAGAGGTCCAGGCTCATGTCATCGAATGTGGCCCGACCGTCGACGACGCACGATACCGACCATGGCGAGGCATCCCCGTCGCGATGGCTCGGGACGAATGTCGACGGACCGCCGAGCCATCCTCCTGACCCGATCAACCCGGCCATCCGCCAGCTCGCCGAGACCCTCCCCGCCCTCGTCTGGTCGGCGCGGCCAGACGGGTTCAGCGACTATTACAATCAACGTTTCCTCAATTACCTGGGGAAAACGCCGGACGAAATGATCGGATGGGCCTGGCCATCGACCCTCCATCCCGACGACGTCGAGCGAAGCCGGATCGCCTGGGAAACGGCCTGTCGGACCGGGTCGGAGTACGAAATCGAGTACCGCATCCGACGGCACGACGGCATCTATCGATGGCACCGCGCCCAGGCGGCGCCGTTCCGGGACGATGACGGCCAGATCATCGGATGGATCGGAACCTGCACCGAGATCGACGACCACCGCCGCGCCGAGGAGGAACTGGGGGCGCTCGCTGCGCAGTACCGGGCGGTCTACGACCAGGCGGCCGTCGGAATCGCCGAGGTGGACCTCGACGGCCGGTTCCTCCGCGCCAACGCGCGTTACGGGGAGATCGTCGGCTACCCGCCCGAGGAATTGATCGGCCGGAGCTTCCTCGAAATCACGCACCCCGCCGACATCGCCGAGGGCCGCGACCGGATGGCCCGCGTCGCGGAGGGGGCACCAAGCTACACCTATGAAAAGCGCTACCTCCGCCGGGACGGCCGGGTCGTCTGGGTTCACGCGGCGGTCTCCCGGATCTGCGTCGGGGCCGGGCGGCCCGATCGGATTGTCGCGGTCATCGAGGACATCACCGGCCGGGTCCGGCTGGAGGAGTCGCTCCGGTCGAGCGAGGAGCGGTTCCGCGGCCTGATGGAACAGGCCCCGTTCAGCATCCAGATCCTCGCCCCGGACGGAACCACCCGACGGGTCAACCG
>DAHZZC010000012.1 GCA_027435495.1 Planctomycetales bacterium | reverse complement strand
TCTGGAATCTGGAATCTGGAATTCGGAATCCCAGGCATCGCCGATGGCGCCGGTCCGAAGCGGCCCATTGGCGATTCGGG
The DNA here is from genome assembly GCA_027435495.1 of Planctomycetales bacterium. Classification (GTDB taxonomy): domain Bacteria; phylum Planctomycetota; class Planctomycetia; order Isosphaerales; family Isosphaeraceae; genus JAKAUH01. The sequence goes on along the minus strand of DAHZZC010000012.1, from coordinate 4,490 downwards.
TGGTAGCGTGGGGCCAGGTCGCCTGTCGGCACCGGGCCGGGATCATCAACGAGGCGCAGTCAGGAGACGAACCATGACCGATCCATCCTCCGCCAGGGGGGCCGGCGGCAGCCGGCGCGATTTCCTCAAGGGCTCGACGGCGGCCGCTGTCGGCCTGGGAATGCTGGGCAACGCGCACGCCGCGGGCAGCGACGTCATCAAGGTCGGCCTGATCGGGTGCGGCGGCCGGGGCACCGGCGCCGCCGAAAACATCTGCGAGGCCGCCGGCACCAGCTACAACATCAAGCTGCATGCCATGGGCGATGTCTTCGAGGATCACCTGCGGAACTGTCGCGAGACCCTGCGAAACAACCACCACTGCAAGGAGAAGTTCGACGTCAGCGACGACCGCGCCTTCGTCGGCTTCGACGCCTATCAGAAAGTCATCGATTGCTGCGACCTGGTGATGCTCGCCACGCCGCCGGGCTTCCGCCCAATGCACATCGAGGCGGTCGTCAAGGCGGGCAAGCACCTCTTCACCGAGAAGCCGGTCGGCGTCGACGGCCCGGGCATCCGCAAGGTCCTGGCCGCCTACGAGGAAGCCAAAAAGAAGGACCTCTGCGTCGTCGCCGGCACCCAGCGCCGCCACCAGGCCCGCTACCTCGAGAGCATGAAGCGAATCCACGACGATGCCATCGGCGAACTGCTGACAGCCCGCGTCTACTGGAACCAGGGCGACATCTGGGCTCGAAAGCGACAGCCTCAGTGGGGCGAGACCGAGTACCAGATCCGCAACTGGTACCACTTCCTCTGGCTCTGCGGCGACCACATCGTTGAGCAGCACGTGCATAACCTCGACGTCGCCGTCTGGGCCCTTGGCCACCACCCGATCAAGGCCGTCGGCATGGGCGGCCGGCAGGTCCACGAAGAGCCGGAACGTGGTCAAAGTTACGACCACTTCGCCGTCGACTACGAGTTCCCCGGCGGCATCCACATCCTCAGCATGGCCCGCCAGATCCAGGGCTGCGTCAACAACGTCTCCGAGACCATCGTCGGCAGCAAGGGAACCTGGAGCAGCGATTTCCGCTTCACCGGCGCGAAGCGCGACCGCATCCGCGTCGCCCACGAGATCAACCCCTACGTCCAGGAGCACATCGACCTGCTCGAAAGCATCACCTCGCGGAAGCCGATCAACGAGCTGAAGCAGGTGGCCGAGAGCACGCTGACGGCCATCATGGGCCGCGACTCGGCCTACTCGGGTAAGGAAGTTACCTGGGAAAAGGCCCTGAACTCGAAGCGAAACACCTTCCCGAAGGAGCCGCTGGTCATGAGCGGCCCAATGAAGGAAGGCGCTGTGCCCCGTCCCGGGACGTATGAGATCATCTGAACATGAAGACGCAAAAGGTCCCTGATGCCAGGCCCTGCGCAGGCATCAGGGACCTCGCGCGCCTTCTTTCCTATCCCTAGATTTCGAACGAGGTCGCGATGAACAGGCGGATGACTCTCTCCCTCTTCCTGGCGACCCTGGCGGCCTGGTCGGGCCCGGGCGCCCTCTCGGCCCGCGCCGCCGACACCGCCAAGGTCGTTCTGATCGCCGGACGGCCCAGCCATGGGCCCGGCGAACACGAGTTCAACGCTGGCTGCAAGCTGATGGCGAAATGCCTCGGCCAGATTCCGGGGGTCGAGCCCGTGGTCGTCACCGGCGGCTGGCCCAAGGATGAGTCGGTTCTTGACGGCGCCCGAACACTCGTCTTCTTCATGGACGGTGGTGGCGGCCATCCGATCGTCCAGGGAGATCACCTCGAAAAGATCCAGAAGCTGATGGACAAAGGCGTCGGCCTTGTCTGCCTGCACTACGCCGTCGAGGTTCCGGTTGAGCACCACGGGAACAAGCCCGGCGCGAAGTTCCTTGACTGGATCGGCGGCTACTACGAGACCGGATACTCAACTAACCCGCACTGGAAGGCCGACGTCAAGAGTCTCCCCGACCACCCGATCACGCGGGGCGTACATCCGTTCTCGGTCAATGACGAGTGGTATTTCAGTATCCGCTTCCGCCCCGATATGAAGGGTGTCACGCCGATCGTTGTGGCGAAGCCCGACGACCGAACCCGTGACGGACGATCGGCGTCGCCGAGGGGTCCTTACGGGCACATCGTCGCGGCGAAGGGGCGCGATGAAGTTCTCGGCTGGGCTGTCGAGCGGCCGGATGGCGGCCGAGGCTTCGGATTCACCGGCGCCCATTTCCACAAGAACTGGGGCGACCCGAATTTTCGCAAGCTGGTCCTCAACGCGATTCTCTGGACGGCCCGGCTCGACGTCCCCGCCGGTGGCGCCGAGACCACCGTCACGCCCGACGAACTGAAGCAGAACCTCGACCCGAAGGGACGTCGTTGATCGCTCGACGATCTCGCGGGAGGAAGACTGGATGGTCACCCGTCGTCGCAGTAACGAGCCGGCGCTGACCGTCGGCGACCGGCTTGTCACGGCGATGATGAGTTTCCTACTCGCCTTTCTCACGATGTGCCTGGTCTGGCTGGTGGCACTTCGGTATTTCAGCAACGGGCCGGAGGCACCGCTCTCGTTCCACGCCTGCTGGATGGTCGGGCTGGTCGCCGGTGCCGCCGGATCCATCGTGGGCCCCGAGCGGATGATGGATGCCTTCGGAGCCGTCTGGCGAACGATCGGTGGGGTCCTCCTCGGCAGGAACCGGGACTGATCGTCCGCGGCTACCGCCCCGAACGCCGAGCGGATCGATCCGGCGCTGCTCCGGCGCTGCTTCTGGAAGGTGGTGCCCCTGCGGCCGGCGGGAGGCGACCCGTCCGGCGCCTACGAGAACGCGGTCGCTCGCCTCGCCCTCGGACTCGCCCGATACGATCGGGACGTCGCACGCCAGGTCCTCGAACCGGCCGCAGCGCATGTCCGTTCGATCGTGACGACCGGCCCTTCGGCCATCCCTCGCGGCACGGAGGTCTTCACCGCCGCCGCCGCGATCGATCCGACCTGGGCCGCCACGCTCGCCGACTCGCTCCCGGACAATTCCGCGGGCGAATCGAAGTGCCTCGCCCGGCTCGCCATCGCCGACGCAATCGCTGATGAGGGCCCGGCGCGCTGGGAGCGTTTCTACAAGACCTTTCAACGCTACGCGACCGACTCGCTGGACAACGAGTGATCGGCGACGAGCACCGGCCGAAGCGCGGCAGTTGGTAGAAACCGCCACGTCGTCATTACAAACCGGAGAGCGAACGGGAAGCCCAGGTGGCATTCCCCTCCTCCGCGAAGAAACTTGCTGTAAAACACTCCCCATCCAGGGATTGCATCGGGAGCGTACATCATCTCGCCGGGCCAATCCGGCGCCCGGCACGTCGGTTGCTTCCGAGGGTGAGGCGTTCGTCGACGATCAACTCGTCGTTATCGGCACAGGGCGACGCGGTCCTTCGATAATCTCTTCCAAATTCGCCCGGAATTGCGGGGATCGGATGGTATACTCCAGTGACAATGGAAACAGGAGTGTGTCCGCGATCGGTGTCCGAGCGGCACCGCCCGATTGAGACCGCAGCCCCAGACGAACCGCGACCGGGAGACGACCTGTCGAGCCGAGACGCCCCGCCACAGAGGGCGCGGCCGGCCCGACCATCGCATGGCGAATCGCGACAGGGACGCGCGAGGTTCCGCCGAGGAGTCTTGCATGTTCACGCCCCGCAATCCCTGGCGAACGGCTGCCGTGGCGGCCGTCGCGCTCCTGGGAGGGCTGGCCACGCCGGCATGGGCAACCTACGGCGGCGGTGCCTGTCATCGATGTGCACCGCCTGCCGTGGTCGAGACCATGTGCAGCACCGTGGCCCTCGCCCCCCAGGTGCAAACGGTCTATCAGACCGTCTATGAAACGGTCTACGATTACGAGCCGATGACGGTGATGGAAACCCGGTACCGGACCGCTTACCGGACCGAGAACTACACCGTCATGCGGCCCGTCACCGAGACCAGCTACGTCGAACGGCCCTACACCGTGCAGAAGCCCGTGTATCAAACCGTCAATCGCGAGAGCCGGTACACCGTGATGAAGCCCGTGTATCAGACCGAGCGTCGCGAGCGTCGGTACACCGTGATGAAGCCCGTGTATCAGACGGTCAACCAGGAGCGTCGATACACCGTGATGAAGCCGGTGTACGAGACCAGCATGGTCGAGCAGCCTTACACTGTCTGCCGCCCGGTGACCACCTGCCGTCAGGAAGTCGTTGAGACCGGGTATTACGAGCGGCAGTACACCACAGTCCCGGGGCCGGTGGTCGAGCGGCAGGTGAAGGTGCCGGTTGAGGACTGCGGCTGCGGGCCTCGTGGCCTCTTCGGCTGCAAGCACAGGAAGAAGGTGACGGCAACCGTCGCCGTTCAGTGCCCGCCAAGGACGGTCAGCCAGCGAGTCTGGGTCTCGCGCCCGACCGTCCGCAACGTCAGCGAGACGCGGTACGTCCGCGAGACAATGACGCGGCAGGTCCCGGTTCGTACCTGCC
>DAHZZC010000011.1 GCA_027435495.1 Planctomycetales bacterium | reverse complement strand
CGGGACCATCGACACGATCATGGTCCTGGACATGGGCAAGGAGATCGAGCTGTTCTCGTCGGCGACCGCCGAGCCCCTGCCGGAGGACGTCACGGCGACGGTCTTCGAACGCGTGCTGACCGTCGCCGGTGAACTGGGGGTCGAGGGACGCGAGGGGCGCCCCGTGGGGACGGTCTTCGTCGTCGGCGACAGCGAGCGGGTTCTGGCGCAGAGCCACCAGCTTGTGATCAACCCGTTTCACGGCTACCCCGAGTCGGAGCGGAACATCCTCGACTCCCGGCTAGAGGAGACGATCAAGGAGTTCTCGGCGATCGACGGGGCGTTCATCGTCCGAGGGGACGGGGTGGTCCTGGCCGCGGGACGGTACCTGGCCCCGCGCGGGAAGCTCGACCCTCCCCTGCCTCACGGCCTGGGGACCCGGCACGAGGCCGCCGCCGGGATCACGGCAATGTCGCAGGCCCTGGCTCTCTGCATTTCGCAATCAACCGGGACCGTCTCGATCTTCAAGGGAGGCCGGCTCGTCACCGACATCCCCAAGCCCTGGGGCCGGACCTACGACGGGCTCTGAGACACGAGCCTGGTGGTTCAGTCCGGCTTCCGATGGCCGGGGGTGTCCGGGGGCTTTTGTCGAAGAGAGCTCCCGATCCAGGTGCACCGAAGGCCTCGCGAAGATCGCCGGCTGGAGCCGGCTCCTACAATGACCAAACACGATCGACACGAGGATCAACCCTTGTAGGAGGGAGCTCCTGCTCCCGATCCGATCGCAGCCAAAGCGGACGCGCCGATCGCCGGCTGGAGCCGGCTCCTTCTATGAACGCAGTTCATCCAATGGGGATGAAAAGCATGGAGGCGTTCATCCCCATCTACAAGAGGATCGATCGGACGCCATCAGTGGGCATGGGAATCAGGCAGAAAACGTCGGAGCCCCCGCGTTCGCCGGTCCTGGAAGCGTCTCGGATCAAAAACATCGGTCTCGAGGACAAGCAGGGTCTTCACGGCCAGCGACGCTGGGCCTGCTCGCGAAGGCCGCGGGCCTCATTGGAAGCGTTGGCGATGTCCGGTCGGGAGCCGACGAGCCCCTCGCTCCGCCAGAACGCAACGAGGTCCGCACCGCTCCGGACCGAGTCTGCGGAAGGGCAGGCAGACGCGAGCAAGCGGACGGCGTAGTCGGAGAGCGATATCCCCAGGCGAGACGCCTCGTCGGTCAAGGCCTGGGCGAGGTCGTCGGGCAGTTCCACGGTCTGAGACATGACAACCTCCCTCCGGCGTCCCGCGCCCTCCTTGCCCGGGCGACCAGACCCGCGATCGCGGCCGGTATCAGGAGGATCGCGGAGAAATGGGCCATCATCGCCAGCTCGACGGTATAGATAAAGGATCCGGTCATCCCCAGGGATGAGGCCGCCATGTACCGGATGTAGCCCGACCAGGCCCATTTGAAATGGCCAAGGAGCACATCGGGGACAAACACCGCCGCCACCACGTAGACCAGCAGCAGGAAGCCCCCGGCGACCTCGAACGCCAGCAGGGATGGCGAGGCTTCCCCTCGCCGCCATCGTCGCCTGAGGACGAACAGGCCGGCGCCGAGGACCGTCAGCACCACCATCCCCGCCGAGGAGAGCAACGCATCGGTCGGACCGCCCTCCTGACCGAGGATGGATCGAACCGCCCGGACGTCGGCGCCGATCAGGAGGATGGCGGCCATGATCTCGGCGATCGAAACACGCATGGCCAGGCGAGCCCCCAACCGTGGGCTCAGCGTCCCTTGTTGAGCTGATCGTAATACGACCGGATGTGTCGCTCGACGTTCCGGGGGATCTTCTGGTTCGAGAGAGCGTCGGCGTAGGAGCCGGAGGCCGCGTCGAGCTCGGCCTGGATGTCAATCTTGACGTCTCCCTTGACCGTCTTGCCGGGGGTGGTGAAGCCCTGCAAGACCGCCTTCCCCTTCACGAGCTGGTTCTGCACCTTCGTCTTGTAGGTCGCGGTGTCGTCGGGAGCCTCGGCGCGGTCGCCACGACCACGGCCCCGGTTGCTCGCGTTGTTGCTGTTCCCCATCCCCATCCGGTTGCCCATCCCAAGGCTATTCAGATCGTCGCCAAGCTGGTTCATGCCGTCGCCGGTCATCCCGTCCTTGGCGTCCTGGATCTCGGCCATGGCGCCGTCGAGGGCCTGCATCTCCTCCAGTTGCTTCGCCATCTGGGCGATCTGCTCCTGAGACATCCCCATCTGGGCGGCGGCCTGCTTCATGTCGCCCTTTTCCATCGCCTCCTGGGCCTTGCCGAGCTTGCTGGCGAGCTTCTGAAGCTGCTGCAACCCCTTCGACTGCTCGTTCAGCTTCTCCATCTCGCGCTCGTATTGCTGCTGGCTAAGGCCGCCGTTCTTGCGGGCCTCCTCAAGCTGCTTCTTCCGCTGATCCAGGTTCGCCATCTCGTTCAGCTTCTTCGACATCTCCCCAAGCTGCTGCTTGAGCGCCTTCTTGTCGGCCTCCGACATCTTGCCCGAGGCCATCTTCTCCTGAAGCTTCCGCAACTCGTCGGCAGCCTTCTGGAAATCGCCGCGGGCAAGCTCTTTCGCGAACTGGTCGGCCGGGCCCTGCGTGCCCATCTCGCGGAGTTGCTTGAGCTGCCGGTTGATCTGATCGGGCGAGCCGAGTTGCTTTTGACGGTCCTTCAGAGCGTCGGTGAGCGCGTTCAGCTCGACCATCAACTTGTCCTTGGCCGCGGGCGGGGCCTTGGCGAGCTCGTCTGACTTCTTCTGGATCGCGGCGAGGAGCTTCTCGGCCTCGGGGAACTTGCCCTTGTCGAGCGCCTCGCGCTGGCTCGCGAGCTTCTTCGTCAGCGCCTGGGTGTGCTTGACCATCACCTGGGGATCGACCGGGCGGGCGGCGTCCTTCGAGAGAGCCCGCGCCGGGGTCCAGTCCGGGGCGAAGAGCAGCACCACGGCGGCCGTCGCCGGGATGAGGACCGCCCAGGCTCGTCGCGGCATCTTCAGGCCGAACTCGGCGGCGACGTCCAGGTCAGTCATCTTCTTGATCGCATCGGCGACGAGTGCCCGGCCGGCGGGCGAGTCGCGAAGATCATCGGGGAGGGTCAGCGCCGAACTAAGACGTTCATTCAGATGGAACGCCCGGTCGATCGCAACGGCGGCATCCATCCGGCTCGGTCCGGTGAAGACGGCGACCAGCCCGGAGGCGACCAGGCCAATCCCGCAGGCGAGGGCGAACGGGATCCAGTCAGGACCAGGAATCGCCCGGTGGAGCAGCTTCTCGCCGGCGATCGCCGCCGCCACCAGTCCCAGCCCGATCACCCACGACCAGACCAGTGCCGAGAGGAACCGCTGCCCCCGCATCCGACGGAAGACCCGGGCCACCGGCCTTTCCAGCTCGCGCATCGGACACCCCCTTCGATCGGACGACAGTCCTGCCAGGGACGGCGCCTCGGACGGACGTCATACGGCAGTTTATCCACGGGCGGCTGGGATCGCAAGGGACGCCGTCGAAGGTTTTCCGAGAAATTGTGGATTGGTCGGGGATCGGGGTGCAGTAACCTGGAGGATCGAGCCACTCCTCGGAGCGGTTTCGAGGGCCGATCCTGACGAGGGGGTGGTCGGATGGCGAACGTCGGGCGAGGGGTCGTCTTGCGGCAGCTCGGCCGGCTCTTCAGCGAGGGGACGCTCGCCGGGCTGGGGGATGGTCCGCTTCTGGAGCGTTACCTGACGCATCGGGACGAGGACGCGTTCGCCGCGCTGGTGGACCGGCTCGGGCCGATGGTCCTGGGGCTCTGCCGTCGGATGCTCCGCGACCCAGTGGACGTCGAGGACGCGTTTCAGGCGACGTTCCTGGTCCTGGTGCGCAGGGCGCCGGCGATTCGGGACCGCGATCGGGTGTCGAGCTGGCTGTACGGCGTCGCGTACCGGGTGGCGAGTCGGGCGCGGTCGCGGACGATCCGACGTCGGACCCGAGAGTCGGGCGCCGATCGGCTGGACGTTGCGGTCGATCCGGTTGCGACCGATCGCGACGAGCTGGCGGCCACGCTCGATCGCGAGCTGAGCGGACTCCCCGAGCGATACCGGGCGCCGCTGGTCCTCTGCTACCTGCGCGGGCAAACGCACGAGCAGGCCGCAGCCGAGTTGCGGTGTCCAGTGGGGACGGTCCGGAGCCGGATGGCGCGCGGTCGCGAGATCCTGCGCCGTCGGCTCGAAAGCCGGGGTTTTGCCCCGAGCGCAATCGGAGCCCTGCTGACGCCCGACCCCTTCCGATCCCTCCTCGTCGCCGTCCCGACGCCGATGGCCGCCGCGACTGTGCGGGCATCACTGGCGTTCGGGACCTCATCGATCGTCCAGGCCGCCTCTGCGGCGGTGCTTGCCCGAGGAGTGCTCACAACCATGAAACTCGCTCAAATCCAGTGGCTCGGCGTGGCCGCGATCGCGGCCGGGTTGTCGACCGGCGGGGTCGTCGCGGTGGGATCGGCCTCGGCGACCGGGAAGGGCTCGCAGGCGGCGCAGGCACCCGATGAGCCGAAAGGCAAGCCCACCGACGCCGCATCGAAGGCGGACCCTGCGCTCGGGGATTTCCGGCCGAATTTCTACACCCTGGATTCCCGGCTCAAGGCCATGGAAGCCAAGATCGACAAGCTCTCGGGCCAGATGGGCAGCACGGCGGGGGGGCCGTCGGAGGAGGTCGCGGGACGATTGAAGGCCCTGGAAAGCAAGCTCGACCGGCTCGCGACCCAGATCGGCAAGCCTGAGCCCCTGAACGCCTCGCCCGAGGCGCTGGAGGCCGAGATACGCGTTCGGATCCGCGAGTATCGACAGGTTTTGGACTGGGCGAAACGAAAGGCCTTCGACCTGAGCAGGGTGGACACGGCTCGGGATTCGGTGCTGGAGGTCGCGGGCCGGGTCTCGGCCGCAGTCGACGACGCCACGGACGAGCTGGAGCGGCTCCAGATCGAGGTGCGTCGGAAGCGGGCGATGCTCGAGAAGCTCAGTGCCGAGGTTGACGTCGCTACGGCCGTCTGCACCCGCGATCAGATCCTCAACAAGCGCCGTCAGGACATGGTCGCGCCGGAGGAGGTCGTGAAACACGTCGGGGAATACAAGGTGGCCGTCGCAAGCAGCCAGATCGCGAAGGCCGATGTCGATGACGTCGAATTGCGGCTCAGGCAATTGTTGCGCCGGCGCGATCGCCTGGCGGAAGCGGCCAAACTGGCGGAGCGGGCGCGGAAGGAGGCCGTTAAGTAGACCAGGCTTTCCAGCCTGACCCGCCCCAGCAAGAGGCGGGTCGGCGGGATTGTCACTGGCCCGAGGGCACTCCACCTCATCCGAGGTCGGGCCGCCCTCCACCATCGCGACGCTCCACCTCATCCGGGGTCAGGCTGGAAAGCCTG
>DAHZZC010000010.1 GCA_027435495.1 Planctomycetales bacterium | reverse complement strand
CGGGCTGGCCGACCAGGACCCAGCTCGCCGTCCCCATGCTCCCTGGGATGATCACCGGCTGGCCGATTGCGGCGTAGGTCGGTGGGATCTCGGGGTGGCCGGGCGGGAAGGCTCGGGTCGCGCCCTTGCGGTGGACGCAGACCTGCTTCGATGCGCCCCCGATCCGATGCTCCTCGAACTTGGCGATGTTGTGCGCGACGTCATAGACGAGGTCGAGGCCGAGGTCGGTCCAGGGTTTGCCGAAGATCCGGGCGAAAACCTCGCGCGCCTGGTGGGTGAGAAGTTGTCGGTTGCACCAGGCATAGTTCGCCGCCGCGCGCATGGCGCCGAGGTAGGCCTGGCCCTCGGGACTTCGGACCGGGGCACAGGCGAGTTGCCAGTCAGGCAGTTCAATCCCGTACCGCTTCGGCGCGTTCTTGAACGTCTCGCGGAGGAAGTCCTCGCAGACCTGGTATCCCAGGCCCCGCGAGCCGGAGTGGATCAGGACCGTGATCTGTCCCTCGTGCAGGCCCATCACCTCGGCGGCGGCCTTGTCGTGGATGCGGTCGACGACCTGGACCTCCAGAAAGTGGTTGCCCGAGCCGAGGGTGCCGCACTGGTCATATCCGCGCTGAATGGCGCGGTCGCTGACGCGGCCCGGGTCGGCACCGTCGAGCCGGCCGCCGGCCTCGGTGAATGGCAGGTCGCGCTCGGTCCCCCATCCCTGATTCACGACGTAGGCCGAGCCCTGCTCCATCAACTTCGTGAGTTTCGGCTTGTCGAAGAGGTACTTGCCACTCTGGCCGACGCCCGTGGGGATATCGCGGAAGAGCTGGTCGATCAGCGGGCGGATGCGGTCCTTCGCCTCGCTCCACTGCAAATCGCTCCGCAGAAGGCGAACGCCGCAGTTGATGTCGTACCCGACACCGCCCGGCGAGATCACGCCGCCCTCCTCGGGGTCGGTTGCCGCGACTCCGCCGATACAGAACCCGTAGCCCCAGTGGATATCCGGCATCGCCAGGCTCGCCGACTGGATGCCCGGGAGCGTCGCGACGTTCACCACCTGCTCGGGGCCCTGGTCCTTCCGGATCTGCTCGATCAGGACGTCGTCCGCGAAGATGAGTCCGTCGACCCGCATGTCGGGCCGGTAGCTCTTCGGAATCCGCCACTGACACGGCCCGACCTTCTCCAGCGGACCGTTGTAACCTGACGTACCCATGGTCGCCTCCGAATCCGTAGCTCTTCGATCTGTCCATGATACGGACTATTGACGACGGATCGCCTCGACTGGTTCACGAAGCGCCCGCGCCAGGACCTCTCCAGTCGCCGTGTGCATCGTGGAAACCTGTTCGGGCGTGCCCTGCGCGACGATCTGTCCGCCCGCGTCGCCGGCGCCCGGGCCGAGTTCGATGATCCAGTCGGCGGCCAACATCAGGTCGAGGCTATGGGTCACGGCAATCAGCGAATGGCCGCGCTCGACCAGCGCACCGAGGACATCGATCAGCCTGAGGGCGTCGGCGGGGTGCAAACCGGCGGTCGGCTCGTCGAGGAGGAAGAGGGTGTGCGACGACTTGCCGCCCTTTCGCAGGACGGACTGGGACCGGCCCAGGAATCTGGCTAACTTCAGGCGCTGGGCCTCGCCGCCGGAGAGGGTTGCTGAGGGCTGGCCGAGCCGGAGGTAATCGAGGCCCAGTTCCAGCAGCGGACGCAGGCCCGCCTGGATCTTCGGCCGGTTGCGGAAGAAGCCGAACGCCTCGCGCGCGGTCAGATCGAGAACCTCGGCGATGTTCTTGCCCCGGTATCGGATTTCCAGGACCTCGGGACGATAACGATTCCCCCGGCACTCGGGGCATTTCACCAGGACATCCGGGAGAAATTGCATGTCGATCGTCAGATATCCGTCGCCCCGGCACGTGTTGCAGCGGCCTCCCTCGACGTTAAAGCTGAACCGTCCGGCGTCGTAGTTCCGGAGCTTCGCGTCGTGGGTCGCGGCGAAGGTCCGTCGGATCTCGTCGAACGCCTTCAGAAAGGTCACCGGGTTCGACCGGCCGGATCGCGAGAGTGGCGAGGCATCCAGGAACTCGACCGCCTCGATACCCTCCGCGCCCCGGATCTCCGCGAACGGACAGGCCGAACTCGGCTCGTTGTGGATCGCCTGCCGGAGCGCCGGATAGAGGGTCTCCTCGATCAGCGTGCTCTTGCCCGAGCCGCTGAGGCCCGTCACCACGCAGACGAGACCCAGTGGGAAGGATGTATCAATCGATTTCAGGTTGTTCCCGCTCGCGCCGATCAACTCCAGGCGGCGGCCGATGCCCTGGCGTCGGGAGGTCGGGAGTTTCGGGCGGAGTCGTCCGGCGAGATAGTCGGCCGTCGGCGAGTGGAGCGCGGTCCGGAGCGTCGCCGGTGGGCCATTGTGGAGGATGCGCCCCCCTGCCTCGCCGGCGCCTGGGCCGAGGTCGAGGACATGATCGGCGGCGCAGATCAGCCCGGCGTCGTGCTCGACGGCGACGATCGTGTTACCGAGGTTGCGAAGTCCGTTCAGGACGCTGGCCATGCGGCTGATCTCGGCCGGGTGCAGGCCACCGGAGGGCTCGTCGAGAACGTAGAGCGTGTTGACCAGTCCGGAGCCGAGGGCACGGGTCAGGACGACTCGCTGAAGTTCGCCGCCCGAGAGCGTGCGGGCGGGGCGGTCGAGCGTCAGGTAATCCAGGCCGATCGAGGCGAGGTAGCGGAGACGGTCCTCGACCTGCCGGGCCGGACGAGCGGCGACCGGATGGTTGTGGAACCCTTTTGCTTCGGTCAGAAATCTCCGGGCCTCGCGGACCGGCAGGGCGGATAGCTCGGCGATGTTCCGGCCCGAGATCCGGACCGCGAGCGCCTCGGGACGGAACCGGGCGCCCTTGCAGGTTGGGCAAGGGCGGTCGCTTTTCCACCTCGAGAGGAAGACGCGGACGTGTCGTTGGTAGGTCTTCCGTTCCAGCTTGCGGAAGAAGCCGTCCACCCCCGCAAACCGGGTTCCTGGGACGCCGGCCAGAATCCGGGCGACTGTCTCGGGATCGAGCTGAGCGAAGGGGAGGTCGGTTGGGATCGCCAGTTCCTTCGCGACGGCCAGCAACTCGTCGAGATAGGGACGATGGGAAGGCGTCGTCCACGGGGCGATCGCACCCTCTCGGATGGTCTTCGAGGGGTCGGGAACGATCCGATCGAGGTCGGGCTCGGAGGTTTGTCCCAGGCCCTCGCAGGTTGGGCAGGCGCCCAGACCTCGGTTGAATCGAAAAAGGTTTGGCTGGGGCTCGATGTGGTCGGTCCCGCACCGAGCGCATCGCCAGCCGCGGACGAAGGTCCAGGAGTTCTCGCCCGAGAGCAGGCGGCAGCGCCCCAGACCCTTCGCGAACGCCGATTCGATCGAGTCGAGCCGGCGCCCGGGTTCGTCTCGGCCCCGAATGAGGCGGTCGACGATCACGTCGAACGTCCCCGAATCCGGAAGGACCACGCTGGGCTCGTCGAGGCGGACGCTCTGGCCGTCGACCGCGATCCGGGTGAAGCCCTCGGCCTGAAGTGACCGGGTCAGGGCTTCGTGGTCTGTTCCCGAGAGAACGTCGATCGGGAAGGCGATCTCGTAGCGGGTGCCGTCGGGGAGAGCGTCGACCGCGGCCGAGACGTGGGTGGTCGTTGCGGGGCGGACGTGCTCGCCGCAGTTCCGGCAGATCACCTCGCCGGCGCGGGCATAAAGCAGGGCGAGCGCATCGTGAATCTCGGCGAGGGTGCCGACGGTACTCCGGCCCGAGTGCCGGACGGAGGAACGACCGACCGCGATGGCCGGAGGGATGCCGTCGATCCGGTCGCAGTCGGGGCGGTCGAATTTTTCGAGGAACTGCCGGGCATAGGGAGAGAAGGTCTCGACGTATCGCCGCTGACCTTCGGCGTAGATCGTGTCGAACGCGAGCGAGCTCTTGCCAGCGCCGCTAACCCCGGTCACGGCGATCAGACGGCCGAGGGGCAGGTCGAGGTCGAGACATTTCAGGTTATGGGTCCGGGCGCCTCGGAGGCGGATGACGCGCGGAGAGTCGATCGGAATCATGGAATGAACCACAGAGACTCAGAGAGCAGACCGGAGATCGGATTCGATCGGTGGTTTCCGTGCTCTGGGCCTCTGTGTCTCTGTGGTTTCGGGAGCGGAAGTCGTCAGGGTCCCTGGTGTTTCAGGGTAAAGCCGGTCATCGTGAGGCCATCGTCGTCCATCACGCTGTAGCTACCGCCCTGTGTGAGGTACTTGGCGAAGACGGAGAAGTCCGGCAGCTTGTCGGCCGGGATGACCTTGTCGAGCGGCGGGACCTGCGCGGGGCGGGGTCCGCGGGCGTTGTTGCCGAGCAACTGCTGGGTCGCCTTGCCGTACTCGCCGCTCTTGACCAGGTCGTAGAGCAAGCGGGCGGACTCCTCGGGGCGGACGAAGGTCATCCCGCTGACCTGCTCGGGCATCTCCTTGACGACCGACTGGAAGCCGGCGTTCTCCTCCAGCGCCGAGGTTCCGGGGCGAAGGATCTGCTCGAGGAGCGAGGTGTGGGTCGTGACCAGGAAGGCATCCTTGGCGACCGCGAAGCTAATTGGCCCCTTGAACGGCTGGGCGCCGGGGGCGTTCGGGTTGGGGATGTTCGGCATCTCGACGTCATAGATCGTCGTGCCCTGGAACTCCCGCTTCTTCGGGGCGCCCTGAGCGATCTCGAAGATCCGGTTGAGGGTCTCCTGGAACGCCTTGGAGTTCTCGAGCGCGACGGCCAACAGGTAGCGCTGGCTGTCTTCCTTGATCGGCCGCTTGAAGTCGGTGATGACGGTGACCCGGTTGCCGATCGGGCCGAAGAGGTCCTTCTTGAGGCTGAGCGGGGCACCGCCGGTGGGACCGACGAGCTGCTGCTCGAGGAGATTGATCATCCCCGGCTGGAACTGGTTGACGACGGCCTCAATCGCGTCGTACGCCTGGTCGAAGTCCCAGCTCATGGTCTGGTAGGCGGCGACGGTCGCGGGGACCCACGACTCGGGCCGAAGCCGGGCGGGAGTGAAGGCGAAGACCTTGAGCAGGCCGCGTACGTCGGCCTTGGGGGCGAGGAAGAAGGTCTTGCTGAGGGTGTCGTACCGGCCCGGGCCGAAGGTGTACGCACCGCCGGCCGACTTCAGGCCGTCGACACCGAGCGTTTGGAGCAGGACCTCGTTCTGCTGGATCTGTCCCTCGTTCCCCTTGGCGCTGGCCTTGAGGGCGAGCTTGATGACCCGGCTGATGTCGAGGAACCAGAGGACATGAGCCTTCTCGGAGTCGACCTTGGCGAGCGTTTTCTTGAAGGAGTCGTTGGCGGCCAGGGCGTTGTCGCGACCCTCGCGATGGGCGGTCAGATCCTTGATGACGTCAACCTCGGTGCCGGTCGAGGCCGCGGCGAAATAGAAGACGCTTTCCGACTGAGTCCAGGCGACCGAGACGTCGGCCTCGTTTTCCTGTTTCTCCTTGTCCTTTTCCTTGGCCTTTTTCTCCTCGTCGTCGCGGAGGATGTGGATGGTCATCCCATTGAACTGTTCCTCGGAAGCCTTGGCGCCAGCCTCCTGAGCCTGCTTGGTGGCCTTGGCGAGAACCTCGGCCATTTTGTCCTTGTTGTCGCCAGCGTCAGCCATCAACAGAAAGGCGACGGGGAACTTGGGATCGTCGCGGGCGATGACGGCGAGGGAGAGGGCGCCCTGGGGGAGTTCGGAAAGCTCCCAGAGATCGACGCCGATCTTCTCCTTGAGGGGCC
>DAHZZC010000009.1 GCA_027435495.1 Planctomycetales bacterium | reverse complement strand
CCGATCGGCGCCAGGACCGACTCGCCGCCGGGGGTCCGTACCTCCTGCATCTTGTAGTTGTCGAAGAGAACCTTCCGGATCTTGCCGGCGTCGACCTTCAGCAGGTTGGTCTCGATCCAGTCGGCGAACTTCGTGGAGAGGTCGGCCTTGACGACCACGCCGTAGGTCCGCTTCTGGCCGGGAACGCGGACGAAGTGCTGGGCCCCGGCCGAGTCGGCGCCGTGGCCGGTCCCCTTGATCTCCTTGCCGATGATGAAGTCGGCGAGGGTCTTGCCGGAGGTGTCGCGAAGCGCGACCCGCTGGCCCCGGCCTTCGAGGCTCGCGGCCTTGGTGTCGAGCGGGTCGATCACCCCCATCGCCTGATGTTCCTCGGCGTTGTCGCTCCGGATCGTGTCCTTGCGGAGGCCCATCACGGCCGCCGCCGTCTTCGAGAGCCGATCGCGGGCATCGGCCGGGTAGTCATAGTGCGAGGGGATGACCCACTTCTTGTCCTTCCACATCACCTGGAACCGGTGGGCCGTGGCCGTCGAGGGGTCGAAGCTATCGACCTCCAGGTCGGTGCATTGCTCGGGGTCGAAGTCCGCGAAGAACTCCTGGCCCTGGTCGTTGAACCGTTCATCGCGGTAGGCCCGGTCGCGGGTGCTCACCAGCGCCGCGCCGGTCAGCACGAGCGCCACGGCCGCGAAAAGGAGTGTCTTGATTAGATCGTTCATCGTCTTCGGACCTGGTGGGGTGGTGGGCACAAACAGCCCGGGCGCGTCTCCCGGCCCTGAGCGTGCCTTCGTGATGAGTCGAGCCAAAAGGCCAGGGCGGGGGCGGAGAGTCGACCACCGCGCCCGGCCAGGATCAACAAGCGAGGGTTAGCCGGCCATCCGCTTCGGGCTGGCCCCGCGATTCTCGCGGGCGCGTCGGGCGAAGAAGACCACGAGGCCGAGGATCAGCGGCGGAAGCGGGGGCAACGCCGCAGCCTCGAACCGGACAACGTTCTGGATCGCCCGGGTATTCTGTTCGAGCCGGGCCCGGCTGTCGCGAATCCTCGCCTCCTTCGCGTCCTCAATGATCGCCTTCTGGACGTCGAGCCGGCGCTGGGCGACGGCCTGCAAATTCTGGAGCTGGGCCTCCTTCGAGCGCTCGTCCAGCTCGGGGTTGTTGCGGACCTGGTCGACCTGCTTGTCGAAGGCTTTCTGGGCCTCGTCCAGTTTCTTGCGGGCCTGATCCTCGGCGACCTTGGTCTCGTCCTCCAGGTCCTTGTAGTATTCACTGGTCTCGCGCTGGATCTTTTCCAGGCGATAGAGCTGGGGCCGCTTCTTCCGAAGGGGGATGTACGACTCGTCGCCGGAGAGCACGTCGACGCAGTTCAGCACGAAGGTGATGTTGTCGAGGTCGAGTTCCTCGTACTTCTCGGCCCGGATCCGGAAGAACTGCTCGCCGATCATGTCGAGGTCGGCGATCGCGATCACGTTGAGCTTCGCGGGCTTGGCTCCGGCGTCCTTCTTGCCTTCATCCTTCCTGGCCTCATCCTTCTTCGTCTCGGCCGGGGCGGCGAGGTCGCCGGTGATCCGGGCGGCGAGGGTGTATTCCTCGCCGGTGGGGAAATATCGGCGGCGGGGGTTGATGCCGCCAACGCCCATGAAGCTCTGCTGGAAGACGTCGCCCCACTGAAGGGTTCCCCCTCGGGGGCCGGTCTTGACCAGCGGGACGAACTTCTTGCCCGGCCCGGTGCCGGCACCGCTCCGGAGCAGACCCGGGAAGATGGCGACGACTTCCTGGAGCCCCGAGCTGGCGGCCTCGTCCTTGTTGAACTCGCCGGCATACTCCCCCTTGCCGACAAAGACGACCTCGCGCGAGAGGCTGGCGAACCGAGGGTGGGGGTTGAAGTCGTTCCAGATGATCTCGGACGACGGCCAGTCGATCCCGCAGAGCTCCAGGAACGGACGGAGGTTCCCCTTCGGCTCAGGTTGCGGCCCGCCGCCGAACGGCCCGCCCGGCGACCGGCGCGGTAGCTCGGGCGAGATCTCGATATTGTCGACCGGGGCCGGGTCGAGGAACATCAGCGTCGCCCCGCCCTTCTTGACGTACGCGGTCAGGTTGTCGATCTGCTTCTGCGTGAGCGACGAGGGCTGCGCCACCAGCAGAACGTTGATGTCGTCGGCAATCGCAACATCGGCCGAGACGGATGAGACGTCGTACTGCTTCTTCAACTCGGTGACAATCGGCCACTCCGCCGTCTGGTTGAAGCTTCGCATGTCGAAGCCGCCCATCAGTTTCGCGTCGGTCGTCAGAATCCCCAGCTTGGGCCGGCTGCTCTTGGAGACCACCCGGATCGACCGCGTGACCTCGTACTCGACCGGCAACCCCTTTTCGAAGAACGGGATCACCACCTCTTCGAGTCCCGAGACGAACGCGACGCCCAGAAAAACGTCGACGGCCGACTGCTTCCCCTGCTCGGTCGCGAGCACCTTCCGCGGCTCGATCCCGAACCGCTTCTCGGCGTCGCGCGCCTGCTCCGAGTACATCTCGGTCGGCACCAGGTTAAGCTGGATTTTTCCGCGGTTCTTCGCCTCATACTCGCGGAGCAGACTCAGGAGCGTCGCCTTGGTCTCGACGTAATCGCGGGGGACCTGCGGACTGTAATAGCAATGGATCATCACCGGCCGGTCGGCGGGGACCTGCCGGATCAGTGCCAGCGACTCAGGTGAGAGCGAGTGCAACCCCTCCCGGCTGGTGTCCACCCGGACGCCTGAGAAGTCCACCAGGGCCGTCAGGCTGAGAATCGCCAGGATCACCGAGACGAGCCGGACTGCCGAGTGCAGCCAGCGCATCCCGCTCGACCCGGCGCCGGACCAGTGCCGCCGCCCGAGCAGAATGACGTTCAGATAGAGCATCGCACCAGCGATCCCGAGGAAGTACAGCAACCCCGAGATCGGTACCACGCCCGAGCCGAAGTCCTCAAACCGGCCGGGAATCGACCACTGCTCGATCACGCGTCCAGACGTCGACATCATGTCGGGCCCAGCCGCGTTTCCGAGCTTCTGCCAGAGAGCCAGCAGTCCCGAGTTTCTCAGCAAAAACTCAATCGACGGCGAGCCGACCCACTCCAGAAACACAGGGAGAGCGCAGAAAAGGGCGCCCAGGATGAACGCGACGGTCACGTTCGACGAGACCAGCGAGGCGACCATCCCGATCGCGATCAGCATGGCGCCCATCAGCCAGTAGCCAAGATAATTGGCGGCGATCACGCCATAGTCGGCCCCGCCGAGCGACATGAGGATCAACACGTGCGACAGCGAGAACGCCAGCGCCACGGTGTAGATCCCAACGGCCGCCAGATACTTGCCCAGGACGACATCCAGATCGCCAGCCGGGAGGGTCAAAAGCAGTTCGTCGGTTCCCTGCCGCCGCTCGTCGGCCCAAAGGCTCATCGTCACTGCGGGGACGAAGAACAGAAGCAGGTACGGCATGAACCGGTTGAGCTGGTCGAGGTTCGCAAGGTTGCTCGTGAAGAAGGCGTCCTGCCAGAACGCGACACACGAGCTGATCAGCACGAAGAGCGTGATGAAGACATAGCCGGCCGGGTTGCTGAAGTAGCTCAGCACATTCCGTTTGAAGACAGCGCCGATCACGTGGGGCCGGAGCGGCCGGGGCCTGCGGGTGCGGCCCGATCGCGCCGCCTGCTGCTCGCCGGCCGTTGGGGATTCGAGCGTGGTCACCTCAGTCGTCCTCTCGTGTCCTGTCCTGGCGATGCAATGCCATCCGATGCGTCGTGGTTGCTCGCGGGGCGCTCCGCCGGATCGCGTGGTCCAGGCCGGGCGAATTCCCGCCGCCGCCGACCGGCTTCCTCCCGCGGCGTCCCGATCCCTCGTTCGATCAAACCGGCTGGGCCGTCAGGCTGTAGAACGCCTGCTCGAGGTTGCCGCTCTTCTCAGCAAGCTCGGCCGGCTTGCCATCAAAGACGATCTTGCCGTCGTGGATGAAGAGCACCCGATCGGCGACCGGCTCGACCTCCTGGAGGATGTGGGTCGAGACCAGCACGGTCTTCGAGCGGCCGAGGTCGCGGATAAGCTGGCGGACTCCGCGAATCTGGTTGGGGTCCAGGCCGCTCGTGGGTTCGTCCATGATGAGAACGTCGGGATCGTGCAGCAGCGCCTGAGCCATCGAGACTCGCTGGCGATAGCCCTTGGAGAGCTTCGCAATCGGCTTGTGCGCTACCGAATCGAGCGAGCACTGCGAGACGACCGCGTCGATCCGCGACTTCAACCGGCCGCCGGAAAGCCCACGCGCCTCGCCGAAGAACCGGAGTAGTGCCGTGGGGGTCATGTCCGGATAAAGCGGGCCGTTCTCCGGGAGATACCCGAGGTTCTCCGCGGCGGCGATCCGGTCGACCTGCACATCGATCCCGGCGATCCGGGCCGAGCCGCGTGTCGGAGCGACGAAGCCGGTGAGCAGCCGCATGGTCGTGGTCTTCCCGGCGCCGTTGGGCCCGAGGAAGGCGACGACCTGCCCCTTTGGGATGGAGAACGAGACGTCCCGGACGGCCAGGAACGGCCCGAACTGCTTGGAGAGCCCATCGGCCTCGATGATGACGGGCGTAGACATACCGGTGCGATCCTCCGCTGAATCAATCCCCTGTCGACAACAGCACTCCGGCCTGAGGCCCGCTCGCGCATCGCGTCGGGCCCCGCGCGATCCGATCTCGATGGCACGATCGCGGGGCCGGCTGATCCACGCGGGTCATCCCCGGCCCAACGGCGAGGCGCGCAGCCCAGAAGTCCCCGGGGACCAGGGCTGGCTGAGTGGGTTCATTATGCGCAGGCCCTACCGCCGACGCAACCAGTCCTTACGATTGGTCCCTGATCCCGGCTCCTGGAGCCCTTGGTTCTTGAGTCTGCCCGGGCGTACCGGACAATAAGAGAAGAGCGAGGCGTAAGGTCCAGCTTCGCAAGGCGACCCTCAAGGACCAAGGACGCAAAAACCCAAGGACTCCAGGACTCATGACCATTGAGGGTGCCCTGATCGGCTGCGGATTTGTCTCGCCGCACCACCTGGAGGGGTGGTCGCGGGTGCCTGGGGCCCGGATCGTGGCCCTCTGCGACCGCGACCCTGAGCGGCTGGATGCGGCGGGTCGCTGGGTCCCGGAGGCGCGGCGGTACGCGGAAGCTTCCTCGCTTTTCGAGCGGGAAATGTCGCTGGACTTCGTGGAAATTTGCACCCACCCCGATTCGCACGTCGAATTGGTGGGGCAGGCGGCGGAGCGCGGCCTGCACGTGCTCTGTCAGAAGCCGGCGGCCTCCGACCGGACCGACTTCCTGGCGATGATCGCCGCCTGCGACCGGGCGGGTGTCCGACTGATGATCCACGAGAACTGGCGATTCCGCCCATGGTATCGAGTCCTCCGGTCGGAGATCGCCTCGGGACGAGTCGGACGCCCGATCCGGCTCCGGATGATGCAGCACGACACAAGAGCCCTACGCCCCGACAGCCTGGCGAATCAGCCCTATCTGGCAAAGATGAGTCGACTGATCCTGATGGACGTCGGCTGTCACCTGGTCGACACGGCCCGATCGCTCTTCGGTGAGGTTCGGACGGTCGCGGCAACGACCGCCCGCTTCGGCCTTGAGACGGTCGGGGAGGACGTCGCGATGCTGGCCCTGACGTTTGCGAACGGTGCCCTCGGCTGGCTCGATCTGACCTGGTGCGCCGTTCCGGAGGACTCGCGCCCCGAGTGGGCCCTGAACCCGACGGTGGTGGAAGGGACGGAGGGGACCATCCGCCTGCAAACCGACGGCTCGCTGGAGCTCGCCCGCTTCGATGGCCGTCGCGAACGAATCGAGGTCCCGCTCCCGGAGGACGGGGCGGTCTACGTCGACGGCTACGCGGCAACGCAGCGTCACTTCATCGAGGGACTGTGCACCGGCGCCGAGCACGAAACGAGCGGCACCGACAATCTGTCGACAATGGATGTGATCTGGGCAGCCTACCGATCGGCCGAGGAGGGTCGGACGATTTTCATCGCGTCGCACGAGCACTTGCCAGACGCCCCGCTTGCCCCCGGGCCCTCGGGACGTTAAGATACTTCCCGACGGTCAGAATGACCTGCACCCGTAGCTCAATTGGATAGAGCATCGGTCTACGGAACCGAAGGTTAGAGGTTCGAATCCTCTCGGGTGTACTTCGCCAGCCACCGACAGATCCCGCCTAGATCCGCCCATGGCAACCACTTCGGGCGATCCGCCGCCGACACTCCCGGCGGCCTCATCTCGCCAGGGGACGACAGAATCCGCCTCATCCCGTACCGTGCACCCTGTCGATGCGCTGCCAACTTTCGGCGTCCCGGCGGCGTCGGTCTCGGTCCTCGCCAGAGTCTCGGGATGGTCCCCGGTCGGATTCAGACTCGGAAGCCTGGCGGTTGCGCTTTCGAGGTCAACCGCCAGGGGCCTGGTGTCACGACCGGGGGGAAATTGGTGTCAGGGGGAAATTGATGTCGGTTTATTATTTTACCACCCAAAAAGAGTAGAGTCGAGGTGTGGCGCGGTGGTTTAGGTCGAAGTTTGTTTTCCCTGTTGGCCCGCCCTTTCGTCTGCGGGTGTCACATTATCTCGACCATGCCCCGTTTCCACACCCCGCTCATCGAACCGGGCAGGCGGATTTCCCGCACCCAGCTCTCGGACAAGGCGATTCACACGCACGCTCACGGCACGGGCCTTGCGCTGGAGCTTGTGCAGCCCCAGGCTTTGGTACAGATAGCGGTCCGGGAAGCGTGAGTATCCCGGACCCCGCACCTTGTGCTTGGCACATAGCCATTGGCGAAGCCGGTACGTCACGTGTTGGTTCACCACGTTGTACGCCCGGCTCACCGTCCCCACCCGGAAATAGTTATTCCAGCCTCTCAGTTTCTGATTGAGCTGGACCACCTGCTGCTCGACGGGGATCAGTGTCCGCCCCCGGCCGGTCATCTCGCTGATCGCGCGGCAGAGCCGCTGGATCTTCTTCCCCGACGGCTTGGCCCCAAGATAGGCTCCACCCGTCCGCGGGCTGTAGTTCCGGCCGAAGGTGTGTCCCAGGAAGTCAAACGTCTCTTCCGGCACGCGGCACTTCCGCGTCTTGGTCTCGTTCACCGTCAACTTCAGCCGGGACATCATGCTCCGCATCACCGTCATCGCCTCGGCGGCGGTGCCCCGGCAGCAGATCACGAAGTCGTCCGCGTAGTTGACGATGCGAGCCCCAAGCCGAGGTTCGTGGCCGCCCGTCTTCCAGCCCTTGACGAATCGCCGCATGTAGATGTTCGCCAGCAGCGGGGAGATCAGTCCGCTTCTGGCCAATATCTTCCTGCACTACGTGCTGGACGACTGGTTCGAGAAGGACGTTCGCCCCCGCCTGAAAGGCCGAGCCTTCGTGATCCGGTATGCGGACGACTTCGTGATCGGGGTAGCCCGAGAAGA
>DAHZZC010000008.1 GCA_027435495.1 Planctomycetales bacterium | reverse complement strand
TCGGCCACCACCGCGACCCGCTCAACCCGGTGCAACACCCCGCCCTCGGGCGTCGGTTCCCAAATGCCGGCCGTCGACGACGAATCAGCCCCTCGATCCACCCTCGCGTTCGCCATCCGTCCGGCCTCGTTCCTTCCGAGTCGGAGCCGCCTCACACCCCATCCCTTCCCAAAGTGTACCCCATCGCGTTGCGACCCGCTATGTTCACAGCGAGTGGGCTACCTTGGCGTCATGCCTGCATGCGTTGTGGCAACATCAATTCCGCCCACATGCTCTTGCAACGCCCCCAGGTTATCTTTATGATTTGACCGGGGACCTTCACCGGAATATCACAAAACTGAATACGAACATCCTGAATCTGGGCGGCTCGGAAGGCGTCATTCATTCACTCCCGTCTTACCCTGTCCGCCCGAAAATGTGCAACAGCGGTCTCCTCTGGCGGAGATACCGCGCCTGGCTGAAGCCGGCGACCGGCGGGCCTGGAGGGCTGATTCTGGTTGGCCCCGCGCTCGCCGAGTGAGAGTGACCCTGATTCGACGTCTCCTCAGCGTCACGATTGGTCGTCATCAACCGTTCTTAGTAACAAGCGATTCCGATCTCAAGGTTCCCACGAAGGAGGGATTCAAATGAGCGGCCCGAAGACCACGCCTCGTTCGCGCGGCTTCACGTTGATTGAATTGCTGGTGGTGATCGCAATCATCGCGGTTTTGATCGCGCTTTTGCTGCCGGCGGTGCAGGCGGCACGTGAGGCGGCCCGACGCGCCCAGTGCACGAACAACCTCAAGCAGATCGGCCTGGCGTTCGCGAACTACGAGAGCGCCAACTCGATTTATCCGCTCGGCGGAATGACGTTCGTCAGCAGTTTTCAGACCTCCACCTGGGGGAATGAGGTGGCGAACAATGGCATGAGCTGGACCGCTCTGATCCTGCCCTACATCGAGCAGAACACGATCTTCAACGCCATCAATTACTCGGTGAGTGTCAATTCGGGTGGGGCCTCGCTGCAATCGTTCGCCACTGCCTGGTACACCCGCGTTCCGGTTTACTCGTGCCCGTCCGATGGCGATCAGGATGGCTTCCGGCCGGTTGGGTCGGGCAACGGTAACGGGCAGGATATAGCTTCCGCGGCGCCGAACCCGCCGGGCGGGGGTACGCCGATGATTCCCGTGTCGAACTACCTCGGAAGTTTCGGCGACAATTACTGCATCGGCTGCAACAACCCGGGCGTGACCTTCCCGACCGAGACGCCCTACACCCTCTGGCCGCCTGTGCCGGGGCAGCCGCGGGTCGGTTGGCCGGGCGAGCAGGGAACGCGGCTCGACAACTTCTCGTGCTCGAACACGGGTAACGCGCCCGGAACGCTCCGCGGGATGTTCGACGTGACGACTGGACAGACGGTCAAGCTTTCGAGCGTCACCGACGGGACGAGCAACACGATCGCGGCTGGCGAGGGTCTGCCCGCCCAGCGCGCCGACAACAACGTCTGGGAGTGGAACTCCGGCGCCAACGGGACCACGGTCCCGATCAATTACTTCTCGGGCCAGAGTTGCACCCTCCCCGGCAACGGATGGGGCAGCACCAACTGGGCCTCGCGGTGTGCCTACACGAACACCGGGTTCAAGAGCCACCACCCGGGCGGCTGCAACTTCGTCTTCGTCGATGGTTCGGTCCACTTCCTCAAGCAGACGATCAACATGATCACCTACTGCGCCATCGGAAGCCGGAATGGCGGCGAGGTCGTCAGTTCCGACCAGTATTGATCGATGCGTCGTCGGGCGATTCGACCAGCGATCGGGCCGGTGGAAACACCGGTCCGATCGCGTCGTGTGCTTCGGGCTCGACTGTCGATTCCACTCCCACCCGCACCGTCTGCCCGTTTCGTTCAGGACAGGAACCACCATGACCACTCATACAAAGAGCCCGCGCCGCGTGACGCACGCTGTGCGCTGGCAGGCCCTCCTGGGAGTGCCCGCACTCTTGGTGCTGGCCTCGTGCGGCGGCTCCGAGGACGGCCTTGGCAAGCGATATCCAGTTACCGGCCAGGTCACGTACAACGGTAAGCCGCTGGAGAAGGGCGAGATTAGCTTCATTCCCGAAGACGCGAAGAAGAACGCCGGCGCCTCGGGCCGGATCGAGAACGGAACCTATACCCTCTCCACCGGCGGCGAGGGGGACGGCGCCCAGGTCGGGAGCTACAAGGTCACGATCACGGCCAAGGAAGATTACATGGCGAAGGCCAAGGCCGCGTTCGAGAAGGAGGCGAAGCAGCAGCGGGAATCGAGCTTTATCCCGCCGCAGTTCGTCGCCAAGGCGGAGGCCGAGGCCAAGAGCCTGATCCCCGCCGGATACGGCGACGCTCGAACCACCACCCTGAAGGGCGAGGTCAAGGCGCAGTCCAACGCGATCGACTTCAAGCTCTCCGACACCGAGGCGCCGCCCGAGCCGCCGAAGGCCACGGGCAAGGGTCACTCCGGACGTCGCGGCGGCCGTTGAACGGCGATCCGTCCCGTCGAATCGGGTTCCGGTCGCCAGGACTCACTCCGGCGGCCAGGGATCGCTCGGCGGGAGCCATTGCGGGCGCGGCTCGGGCTCGGCGATCAGGTAGCGGGCCATCGCCGACCGGATCGCCGAGAGGTCCGTGACCCGGCCGCGATCGGGCAGGTCGAGAATCGCCGCGACGTCGTAATGGTCGCGCTGGAGGAGCAAGAGCCGCCCGGTCGATGCCGGGATGAAGACGTGCCCGAACGCCGATCGGATCTCCTCACGGCCGATCCCCAGCCGGCGCGCGACCGCCTCGGCCTGGTCGAGCCGGCGCAGGTATCTTCGCTGCCAGGCCGCGCGCTCGATCCGAAGCAGGCTGGCGCGCATCGTCTGGAGCCGGTCGATCTTGAAGTAGTCGCGCTCCCAGGCCGACATTGAGGGGGCTGTTCCCCGGATCAGGACGTCGACTCTCGGACGGTTCGCCAGCACCAGAAGCCAGACCATCGCGGCGATCGCAATCGCCGCGGCTCGGGTCGGAGGAATCGGGCGCCGGGCCACCGAGGCGCTGGGGTGATGCGGACCCGACCACCATCCGACCGCGAAGAGCGAGGCGCCGACCATCGGCATCGCGTCGTACCAGGGGACGACGGCGTAGGGGCTGATGGTCCGCATGTTGTGCAGGTCGAGGTAGCCGCGGAAGGTCCACTCCAGCAGGTAACATCCGACCACAATTGAGGCTCCCGCGCCCTCGATCGGGTTGATCGCGAAACCTGGCCGGGTGGTTCCCGCCGCCGGCCGCCACCGATGCCGGGCCCAGATCGCGAGCAACGCGAGAGTCAGCACGAGGCCCTGCGTCTGCGTGGGCTCGACGTCGAGCCCGAGACTGCCAAGGACGAGATTCGCCGGGATCGCCTGCGCGGTGGTGAGGGCGCCCTGAACGGGGTTGGCGGCCTCCTGCGCGGTTCGGCCGTGGAAGCTGACTCTCGCGTCGATGGGCTGGGCGGCGAGGGCGAGCATCAGGCCGACTGCCGCGGCCGTCGCGACGAGCGGGACAGCCGCGGCAA
>DAHZZC010000007.1 GCA_027435495.1 Planctomycetales bacterium | reverse complement strand
CGTCGCCGTTGGCCGGGGCCTGGCCGGTGCCATTGCCGTTGGCGTGCGACTCGCCGTCCAGCTCGCCTTCGAGGAGATGCTGGACCAGCCTCGGGCCCGTTTGCGGGTGCTTGCTCGGGTCGGGCAGGCAGCGAGGGTCGTGGCAAATCACCCCGACGATGTGCTCCTGGTCCTCGAAGGCGAACTGCTTCTGGATCGGCTCGCCGTGACCGGTCGTCATCGGAATGTCGTTGACCCGCGCTGTGTAGGCAATGCCGCGGTCGGTGAAGATCGTGATCGTCTGGCGGGCACGCGCCCGGTAGACCCAGCCCACCTTATCGTCGTCGCGGACCCGGATACTCGCCACGTCCATGAACGACTTCTGCCGCTTCACCCAGCCATCTCGTGTGATGATGACCCAGGAGTCCTCGTCGACGATGTAGTCTTCCTCGCGGAATTCCAAGGGTGCCGCCGGAACCTCGATCCTCGTTCGTCGGCGATCGCCGAAGGTCTGGGCGATCTCGGAGAGTTCACCGCGGATGATCTGCCAACGAGCCGGTTCATCGTCGAGGAGTTGCTGGATCTCCCTGGCCCGGTTCCGCTTCTGGGCAAGCTCCTCTTCAATATCCTTGATCTCCAGTTTGCCGAGGCGATAGAGCTTCGTCTCCAGGACGGCGTCGGCCTGGATCTCGGTCAACTGGAACCGCGCGATGAGCTTCGGGGCGGCGTCGGCCTTGCCGTTGCTATCGCGGATGATCCGGATCGCCTCGTCGAGGTTGTTGAAAACGACCTCAAAGCCTTCGAGGATGTGAATCCGATTGAGCAGATTCCTGAGCTCGTACTGGAGCCGCCGCGTGACGACCTCCAGCCGGAAGTCAAGGAACTGCTGAAGGATCGTCTTGAGGTCCAGACGGGCCGGGACGGCGACCTCAGCACCCTCGGCGGGCAGGAGGCACGTCAGGTTGATACTGTAATTGATCTGGAGCGGCGAGTTCTTGTAGAGGTACGCCATCGCCGCATCGGCGTTGGCGCCCGGTTTCAGTTCGAGCAGGATGCGGATCTCGTCGGTGCTGAGGTCCTTCACATTCGTGAGTTGCGGGACCTGCCCTCGCGATATCAGCTCGCCGATCCGCTCGACCAGCGGGTCCTTCTCGATCCCATAGGGGATTGATGTGATGAGGAGCGCATTGGCGCGGTCGGGATGCGGCTCGTACGTCCCCCGGAGTTTGATCGTCCCCTGGCCGGTCGAGTAGATCCGTCGGATGTCTTCGGCCGGGTTGAGGATCACGCCGCCGGTCGGGAAGTCGGGCCCCTGGATCTTCCGGAGGATTTTTTCCAGAGGAAGCTCGCGGTCGTCGAGTAGCGCCACCAGCGCCGAGCCCACCTCTTTCAGGTTGTGCGGCGGAATGTTGGTCGCCATCCCGACCGCGATCCCCGCCACGCCGTTGATCAGCATGTTCGGGTACTGCGCGGGCAGGACGATCGGCTCGTCGGCCGTGGAGGCGTAGTTCGGCCGATAGTCCACCGTCTGGTCGCGCAGTTCGCTTAAAAGCGTCTCTGCGATCGGGGTGAGGCGGCACTCGGTGTACCGGAAAGCGGCCGGCGGGTCGCCATCGATCGACCCGAAGTTGCCGTACCCGTCCACCAGCGGGTGCCGCATGCTGAACGGCTGTGCCATTCGGACCAGTGCATCGTAGATCGACTGGTCGCCGTGCGGGTGGTAGGTCTTCATCACCTCACCGACGACCGCGGCGCACTTGATGTAGCGTCCGTCGGCGCGGACCTGAAGGTCCTGCCACATGGCGTACAAGATGCGTCGCTGCACTGGCTTGAGGCCGTCGCGGACGTCGGGCAGCGCCCGCGAGGTGATCACGCTGAGCGCGTAGTTCAGGTAGCGTGATCGGGTCGCCTCGGCCAGCGCGACCTCCTCGATCACGGCGGTGGTCCGGCCGTGACCACGTCCGCCTCGGTCATCCGTTCCCTTGCGTTTCGCCATCGCTCGCGCCCCGATCGCAATCGGCACCAAACGAACCCGACCGCCCCGATCGATCGCCGGGCCCCACTCTCAACAGACCTTTAACTGCCCCAGCCCGCAATCCCAGTTTTCCATGGGATTAATGTAATCGCGTATACTATACCACAAGGTTGTGGGCCGATCAATGCGGCGGCTCCCGGGTCTGGATCGCCGGGGAGGGGGGCACTCGGGGGACGGGAGCCGGCTCCCTGGCTGCAAGTCCCTGTTTGCCATTAGAATGCAGTCTGTCGAATTCTGGGGGAAACGGCAACACGGTTCCACCTTTGGTTGGTAGTCGGCTGGGGGATTGGGATCCAGATGATCTGGCCGTTTCGTCGACGAAAGAGCGGCCTGGGGCCGACCGCTTTGGATGCGGCGGCGATTGTACGGCGGGCGCGTCGGCTGCGGTTCCGGGTTCGCCCCGATGCGGTCTCACAGCTTGCGGGGGCGTACCACGGGGCGAGGCCGGGGATTGGGCTGACGTTCGCCGAGCTCCGGGCGTACGAGCCTGGCGACGACGTCCGGCACCTTGACTGGAACGTGACCGCGCGGCAAGGGCGGCCGTTTGTCCGTCGGTTCGTGGAAGAGCGATCCCTGACGCTCTGGCTGGTGGTGGATGTCTCGGGGAGCATGCGGTTCGGGGCCGAGCGGAAGACCAAGGCGGACCGAGCCGCGCAGGCGGCGGCGCTGCTGGCAACCGCCGCGATCCAGAACGGCGATCGCGTCGGGCTGATCCTGGTGAGCGATCGGATCGAGCTCGAGCTCCCGCCAGCCGGAGGTGTCCGCCATCTCTCGCAGTTCGTTCGGGCGCTGGTCGCGACTCCGACGACCTCGCCCAAGACGAAGCTGGGTGTCGGCCTCGCCCGGGTTCGGCGGACAGCGAGGCGGGCGATGATCGTGGTGATCAGCGACTTTATCACGGAGGAGCCGCTCGTCACCTGGCGACGCGCAGCGCGTCTGCACGATATGATCGCGCTCCGGGTCGTTGACGCACTCGAGCTGGAACTTCCCGCCGCGGGCCTTCTCGTGCTCGAGGATGCCGAGAACGGGTCCGTCCGAACGGTTGACACGAGTTCACGCCGGGTGCGTGCGCGGCATGCCGAGTTGGCCGTGCGGCGGTCAGCCGCATTCCGGCGCTGGTGTACCAACGCGGGCATCCAGGGGTTTACCATGCGAACCGACGCCGACCCGATCGTCCCGCTGATTGAGCTGTTCTCCCGACGTGCCGTCCGGAGGGGGCCGCCGTGATTGGAGAGAAGGCCGCGGGTCTGGTCCCGCCTCGACCTAACCTCGGACCCGAGCCCTGGCGTGATCCGGCGCCCGATTGGCGGATGATTGGGGTGAGCTCCTTGCTGGCGGCGACCGTTCTCCTGGCCGGCTGGTGGGGCTGGCGTCGTCGGTCGCTCCGAAAGTCTGAGATTGTGTCGGCGGGTGATCGCGCCTCGGTCGATCCCGGCCCGCGCGGGAGACTGCTGGCGCTTTCCGCCGGTCTTCGCGATGAGCTATCCGGCCGCCTGGGCACCTCGTTCCGAGCCCGGACCACCGAGGAGATCGCGGCCGATGATAGGGTTGCCGGGCTACTCGGCGAGGAGCCGTTCCGCCAGCTCTTGCAGTTCCTCGACCTGGTCGACCGAATCAAATTCGCGCCTGATCGCGACGAGGAGGGTGGCGAGGAAATGGCCCGGGCGCTGTCGGTCTGGGAACCAACCATGGCCGCGATCGCCAGCCTGGTCCGATCACGCCCCCGGCCCCGATCGTGGCCCGAGACATCTTCGGATCGGCGGGGACCTGATTTCCGCGGACGGGCGGGGATCACTCCTCGTCAATCATCGGAAGCGTCTTTCGGCGTTGGACCTGGTCCTGGTTGAACTCGACGCCGATCATGTCGCTTCGATAAACGCCGGTTCGGACCCGGATTCGCCAGGTCATCTCGCCAGCCATCTGCTCGGCTGAACCCGGCTCGGCGACGACCAGAGTCTCGGCGGTTTCGCCCGGTTTTAACTCGGGGAAGATCTGTCCGCGGATCCTCCACTCGCTCTCTATCGCAAGTGGGAAAAGACGGATACTTTGTCCGCCGGCAGCGGCGATGTACGGGTCGAACATCCGCAGGTCGCGATCCCGTACGAAGTTGCGATCCAGCGGCGAGAAGGTTCGGTCTGCGGATCGGTTCGCCAGCCGAAGCCGGAGGATCAGGCAATCGTCCTCGCGACGGCTGGTTCCCGGGTGGATTGCGTGGATCAGCGCGACGGGACCGGCCTCGATCTCGAGTGGGGTGACCTCAATCTCTCCGATCCGGAGCGAACGGCCGAGCTGGGTGAGGTTCTCGGGCGGGATCGGCGGGGAAGGTGTCGAGTCTACGGGGTCGGACGGAGGATGGAGCGGCTCGGGCGCAGGTGACCTGGCAGCGATCGGGCGCGGCGACGGCGGATTCGGCCGCAGGATACGCCCCGTTCCGATCAGCCAGATGAGGGCGAACGTGAGGGCGCTCGCGTAGCTGAGCAGGGCGATCTGGCCCCAGGGAATCGGGGTATCTCCCGGGCGTTCGTCGTCGGCGGAATCGGACGTGGTCGGCTGGATTCCAAGCGGGGCGCTCTCGGGCCGTAAACCGAACTCAACGCGATCGGTATCCGTCTGGACCGGCGCGGTCGGGAGGGTCGACGTGCCCGCCTCGACCGGTTGGCCGACCACGGATCGGAAGATCTCTGAGGTTCGCGGGACCTTGACCGGACGATGGGTCGGGACACCCATCTCGGGATCGGGAGCACCGGTCGGCTGGTCGCCGGAGGGTTCGAGATTTGGGTCAGGCTCGGGCGA
>DAHZZC010000006.1 GCA_027435495.1 Planctomycetales bacterium | reverse complement strand
CCCGGATCGAGGTGATTCCCACCTTCGAGTGGGAAGTCGGGCCAATCTCGATGACGACCGGTGGCGTCGGGGTCAGCGGGGGGGCGGGCATGGGTGGCGGGGTATCGGTCGAGATCCACGTTTGAAGCGTATCGAAAACCCTCTGTGTGATCCGGGTCGCGTCGTTCACGCTGGTCGGTGAGTCGAGCCCACCACCAGACTGGATCCCGTAGATCAGGCCGTTCGAGGTGGACCAGACCGGGCTGCCACTCTGCCCTGCCCAGACTGTGATATTTCTCTGTTGATAAAGGAGAGCATTTCCGCTTCGTGAGAGTCCGTCGATCGGACCAGCGGAATCATACAGTCGTCGACCGGAATATCCATGCGTTCCGGGATAGCCGGCCGTTTCGAACCGCGTGCCGGGAGCGAAGGCATCGCCGTTGTTGTCGAAGCCGAACGACATCCAGTGCGTCTCATTCCCGATCGGCCAGTTGAGCGTGAGGAGGCCGTAATCGAAGGAGTCGAAGCCGACCAGATCACCGGAGTGGGTCCTGCTGTAATTCTGCCACTCCACGGGTGTCCGCTCGTTGGTCGCGGAAGCCTGGCCGAAGGGTTGGCCCGGGCCCTCCATCTCGGGGGTCGCAACGATGCTCGTCGCGAATCCGCCATCGTGATACTGATAAACCATGTGGCCGGCAGTCAGGACGTGGTCACTGTCCACCATCACGCCCGAGCCCGTATCGACCTCGCCGTTGGGGAAGGTGGCGACGAGCTGAACGATCGCCGTGAAGGGAAAGGGCGCATTCGCCGATACCGGAGCCAGGGAAAGGACCTTGCGCGACTCAAGCCCGTCGAGGCCGGGGCGGAACGTCTGCCTCGCTCTTGCCAGCCTCGATCGGCTTTGGTGCTCTCCGAGCGAGCAGGCCCGTCGACGCAGAAGCCGCGGTATCCAGGCCGCGAACCGCATCCGCCAGCGGTTCCCCGGCAGATCATGCCCGGCCCTTCTCTCGGAGCAACGGATTCCCGGGCGAGGGCGGGCGACGCTCTGGCCGCGCGCGAACATGGTGCCATCTCCAGGGAGGCTCAAACCAAAAAATCCCGGCGAGAACTCGCGCGGCAGTCATAGCCGCCATCGAGATCTGTCCCGACGGGACGATCCCGGCTGCTCGCCCCTCCGGCCAAATGGGAGGGGCCATCACAAAAAAAACCCCGACCATGCGAAAGCTCGCAGAGCGGGGCCGTCTCGACCAATCCTGCCCGCCCGGCATGAGCCGACAGGTCTGTCTCCATAAAACAACCGGGCGAACCTGAAGTCAAGGTGAGACCAGAATCTCCTTGTGGAAGAGATCTGGGGAAACTTCCAGAAAGGAAGGAATCCTTGATCAAAGAATTAGCGATTGAGAAACCATCGAATGGTCCGCTCGATGCTTTCGCGATAGGAGAGTTCAGGCCGCCAGCCGAGGCGTGACTGGGCCTTTTCGGTGCTGTAGGAGAGATATCGGCCGAGGAGCCAGACGCCATACCGCGTGACCCGAGGCGGGACCGGATCGCGACGCCGGCGCCCCTGCATTTCGAGGAGGAATCCGCCGAAATAGGCGAGTCGAAAGGGGATGTGCCGTCGGGCTCGAGGGGCCCCCAGGGCGTCGGCGATCATCTCCAGGAACGCGCGCTGAGTGATCGGGCCGTGGTTGGTGATGTTGTACGCCTCGCCTCTGGAGTTCGGATCGTTGGCCGCGAGGATCGCGGCGTCGGCAACCGCTCCGGCATAGACGGCGCTCAGCGGGTTATCTCCCTTGCCGACGATCAGAACCCGGCCCCGGCCGAACTCGCGCTGGAATCTCGGGATGGTGGTCCGATCGCGTTCGCCGAAGAGCCAGCTCGGTCGAATGACGGTCAGCGGGAGCCGGCCGGTTTCGGCGAGGTCCCAGAGGATGCGCTCGCAGTCGACCTTGCTCCGGGTGTAATAGTCCAGGAACCAGAGGTTCTGGCCGAGCGGTTCCGTCTCGTCGACCGGTCGATCGCGATCGCGGGGATGTCCGTAGGCGCTGGTGGAGCTGATGTGGAGGAAGCGATCGACGCCCGCGTTTCCAGCGGCCTCGGCGAGGGTTCGGGTGGCGTCCATGCAGCCGCGCTGGAACTCGGTCCAGGTGCCCCAGTCACCGACCTTCGCGGCGCAGTGATAGACGTGGTTGGTCCCCTCGACGGCGGCCCGGCAGTCGTTGGGCTTGGTGAGGTCGCCGCGGACGATCTCGGCGCCGATCGATTCGAGGAATTCGGTCGGGCTTCCGGGTCGGACCAGCGCCCGGACGATCTCTCCGCGCCTGGAGAGGCGTTCGGCGAGGTGGCTGCCGAGCAGGCCCGTCGCACCGGTGACCAGCACCCTTTTACCGGGACCCGATCCAGGATTCTGCGTCATTCTCGCGTCCTGCCAGCACCCCGCGCCGGGTCTTCTCCCTGGACCGACGATCGGGGCTTCTCATGGTCGGGGCTGGGGACGGAGTCGTCAAGGCGAACGAGGATCTGCGCTTCTGGGGAACATCGGATTCGATCGTTCGCACGCCCCGCTTTCGAAGGCTAGAATTCGTGTGGGAGGCTTGCGTCCGAGGCCGGCCGATGTGACCCGTTCACCCGAGTTGCGAACGGGTACGAGTTGGCGGCCTCGTCTGGAGGCGTGGCCCCGCATACCGATCTCGGTCGGGATGTTGCCGATCGCCCGGCACCAGGGAGTTTGCCGCGAGGGAGTGCGCAACGATCGGAGTTGCCCCTTCATGCGCAAGCCCAAGAGGGCCCTCCGGCCGCTCGCAGAGCGGCTCGACGGCCGATGCCTGCTCTCTGGATACGCGCCGGCCGATCTGGTTCAGGCGTACGGCCTGGGCGGGATCTCATTCACCTCGCCGAGCGGCCAGCCGGTGATCGCGGACGGGTCCGGCCAGACGGTTGCACTGATCGAGGCTTACCACGACCCGAACCTCGTTTCCGACCTGCAAACGTTCGACCAGACCTTCGGACTCCCCGCCGCCTCGGTCACGGTGGACGATCTTGCCGGCCCCCGGACGAGCGACGTCTGGGCCTCCGAGGAAATGCTCGACGTCGAATGGGCTCACGCGATCGCGCCTGGGGCGAACTTGCTGGTCGTCGAGG
Organism: Planctomycetales bacterium; assembly: GCA_027435495.1. Classification (GTDB taxonomy): domain Bacteria; phylum Planctomycetota; class Planctomycetia; order Isosphaerales; family Isosphaeraceae; genus JAKAUH01. The sequence goes on along the minus strand of DAHZZC010000006.1, from coordinate 6,917 downwards.
CGGCCTCGCAGAACCTCGGCGACCTGATCCACGCGGTGGATGTCGCCCGGTATGCGCCTGGGGTCTCGGTGGTTTCGATGAGCTGGGGATTCCCCGAGACCATTGGGCAGACGGTTTTCGACTCGTATTTCCAGACTCCGTCCGGGCACCAGGGAGTGACCTTTGTGGCTGCGAGCGGAGACAACGGGACCGCCGCCGGACCGAGCTACCCCTCAACCTCGCCCGGAGTTCTCGCGGTTGGCGGGACGACGCTCTCGATCGGTCCCGGTGGCAGTTACCTCGGCGAGTCGGCCTGGTCGGGCAGCGGCGGCGGCTACAGCCTCTACGAGCCCGAGCCGTCGTTTCAGTATCGTGTCCAGTCGACCGGATTCCGAAGTGCCCCCGACGTTGCCTTCCTCGGCGACCCCAATACGGGCGTGAACGTCTTCGAAACGCCGCCCAGCGCGGCACCGAACTCGGGCGCCGGCTCGTGGATGATCGTCGGTGGAACGAGCCTGGGGACTCCGGCCTGGGCGGCCATCCTGGCGATCGTGGATCAGGGCCGCGCGCTGGAAGGCAAGGGCTCGCTCGACGGTCCGACCCAGACCCTCCCCGCGCTCTACAGCTTGCCGTCGACGGATTTCCACGCGATCCAGGCGACGCCACCCCTGCTCCCGCTGAGCGGTGGCCTATCGCTTTTCGGCCTTCAGCCGACGAGCCGCGCGTCCGCACGTCACCCGGGCCACAGGAGGGTGGGCGCCACGTCCTCGGCGAACATCACGACGGGACTCGGCTCGCCGGTCGGAACGAGTTTGATTCCCGACCTTGTGGCCTCGAACGTCACCGCGCCGAGTACCTACCCGAACGCGCCTCGACATCGCGACCGGCGCGATCTCCGAACGCTCCATCGCCGGTTGCGAATCCATGCGACCCGGCTGGTCCATCCCGGGCTTCCGGCCTTCCGGTTTGACTCCGCGGGGGAAGTCTTTGCCGCGAAGCCTGAGACTCAGACAATCGTCGGGATTGATCCGCGGATGAAAGCCAGGTAGCCCACCGAGAGGAGCGAGCCGAGGTCAGGGGGAGACCAGGTGCGCTCGCCGTACTCGGTGGGCCAGGCCCAGCCCATAATGCAGGATCGGACGGATGAATCAGAGGGGCTCGTAGCAGGTCCGATCCGCGAGACGGCATACCTGGAGCCCGACGAGGTCGTCGTCGGGCCCGATGGTTTTCATCGTGTGCTGGCACCAGCACGCCGACGACCCATACTCATAGCCTTCGTCGTCCTCGGGGAGGGCGTCGAAGAGGTACAGGGCGTTGGAGCGCAGGTGCCGGCATCTCGGCGTGGGTTTCTGAGTTTCCTCAGGCATTGGCGGTGGGGCGAATCACGCCTCCTCCCAGTATCCCTTCCCCTGAACGGCCCGGATCAGGGCACGCTTGACGACGGCCCGGGTCATCGGAACCTTGTAAGCGTTCATCGAGAGCGGACGTGCCGCCTCGACGGCCGCGGTCCCGGCCTCAGCGGCGACTTCCGGCGAGAACTTCTTGCCGACGAGAACGCGCTCGGCCGCCTCGCTCCGCCAGGGGATCGGCGCCACGCCGTAGATCACGACCCGCGCCTTCGAGATGGTTTCGCCTTCCATCGTGAGGTTCACGGCGGACATCACCAGCGGCCAGTCCTGCGCCTGCTTCTGCCGGGCTTCGTACGCGCCGTTTTTCCCGGCGGCCGGGATCGTTACCTGCGTCAGCAGTTCGCCGGGCTCGACCGTCAGCTCGCTCTCGCCCTCGTGCTTCGGCACCCGGTAGAGTTCCTCCACCTTGACCGTGCGCTCTCCCTTCGGCCCTCGCACTTTCGCCGAGGCGTCGAGCGCGATCAGGGCGACCGCCAGACTCGACGGGCTGACGAAGAGCGCGTTACCGTCGGTGTGGAAGATCGCGTGATACCGGTTGTCGCCGGCACGGACCAGGCTCTCGCCGTCTTTCATCCCGAGCAGGCCGAAGCCCGCCCGGAAGTACCAGCACCTCGGGCGCTGGAGCAGGTTGCCTCCGACCGTGCTCATGTTCCGGATCTGGATCGACCCGATTTCCGAGGTCGCCTGCCAGAGCGCCGGGTATGCCTCGCGGATACCGGCGTGGTGGACGATCTCGGAGAGGCTGGTCGCGGCGCCGAGGGTCATCCCCGACTTCGCGTCGCCGGTGATCCCGTCGAGCTCCTTGATTTCCTTGACGTAGACCATCCGGTCGGGCGAGGTCACATAGTCCTTGGCCCGCCCCAGCAGGTCGGTTCCGCCCGCGAGCGCCGCGGCGTTCGGACCGCCGAGGAGCTTCAGGGCCGCGTCGACGGTTGTCGGAGCGGCGTATTCGAAAGCCTTCATCTCTTTACGATCTCCCTTCTCTGGAGGCCGTCGCCAGGGCGTTGAGCACATTGCGGGGGGACATCGGCCACTCGGTCACGCGGACGCCGATGGCGTTGGAGACGGCGTTGCCGATTGCCGCGGCGGTCGAGATGGTCGGCGGCTCGCCGACGCCGATGACCTGCCGACCCTTTTCGTCCGGGGGTGAGTAGGCCCGAACGACGATCTCGGGGATATCCGAGGCGCCGGCGAGCTTGTACCACTCCATGTCCGGGTTGAGCATCCGGCCGCTGGTCGGGTCCATCACGACCTCTTCAAAGAGGCCGTAATTGAGGCCCATGATCACGCCGCCGTAGACCTGGCTTTCCCAGGTGAGCAGGTCGAGGATCAGGCCCGAGTCCTGGATAGCGACGATCTTCTTGGCCTTCACCTCGCCGGTTTCGAGGTCCACCGAGACCTCGGCGAACTGGCAGCCGCCGACTCCCGTACTGCTAAGCCCCTCGACGAATTCGCCGGTGACGGAGATGGGCGAGGTGCCGAGCTTCCGGCAGGCTTCCTTCCAGGAGGCGACCGGTTCGCCGCCGGCCCAGAGTTGCCCCTGCTTCAGCGAGAGGTCTTCGGGACGGGCGTTGTTGAACGCGGAGGCCACCTTCTTGAAGAGGGCATCGCGCGCCTTGGTGACAGCGTCGTAGCAGGGGGGGGCCATCGTCGGCGTCGTGGTCGAGCCGCCGGAGGGCTGACCCGGCGGATACGACGAGTTGCCGATCAGGCTATTGATCTCGGTTGGCTGGAGGCCCAGCATTTCCGCGGCGATCATCGCGAGGATGGTCCGGGCGCCGGTGCCGATATCCTGGGTTGCGGTCTTGATGTCGACCGAGCCGTCGGGGTGGATGGTGCAGGAGACCTGCTTGCCGGGGTTGCCGCCGCCGCCCCAGGTGTGAAGGGCCATCCCCAACCCGGTCCGGATGGGGCCGGTCCCGGTCTTTCCCCGCGGTTTGCGCTTTTCACGCCATCCGATCAGTTCGGCTCCGATGGGGATCTCGGCCTGATAGATCGGGGTGATGGGCGAGCCCGGGTCGAGGTTCTTCAACCGGAACTCGAGCGGGTCCATGCCCAACTTCTCGGCCAGGTCGTCGACCGCGGCCTCGGTCAGGATGCAGCTCTGGGGATGGTTCGGCGCTCGCATGGCGCGAGATCCGCCCCGGTTGGTCAGGGCGTTGGACTGCCCGACCGAGTAGTGCGGGACGCCCCGGTAGACGTACGGCAGGATCATGTTCGTGCCGTTGCCGACGCCGCCGGTCGAGTGGCCCTCGGCGATCACGGAGACAATCTTTCCCTCGCGGTCCGCGCCCATCTTGATGTGGGCCGTGGCGCTCGGGCGATTCCCGGCCGCGCAATGTTCCTGCTCGCGGTCGAGGAACATTTTCACTGGTCGGCCGCCGGCCATCTTCGAGAGCTTCGCCGCGGTGGTTCCCCAGACATCGGCGTTGAACTTCGAGCCGAAGCCGCCGCCCATGAACTCGGTGTAGACGGTGACGTCACCACGGTCGAGCTCAAGAGCCTGGGCGAGGTCGCCGGCGATCCCGTAGACGTTCTGAGTGCTCGCCCAGGCGATCGCCTTCTTCTCGCCCTCCATCCCGACGGTCAGCCCGTGGGTTTCGAGACAGACGTGGGTGATCATCGGGACGGTGTACGTCGCCTCGATGGTGGCCGCGGCGCCGGCCATGGTGTCTTCGGGCTTCCCCTTGGTCTGGCTCCGGCCCTTCTTGACGTTTCCGCCCTTGAAGACCACGGGAGCCCCCTCGGCCATTGACTGGGCCTCGGTGACGACGTGGGGGAGGACCTCGTACTCGATCTTGATTGCCCGGATCGCGTCGCGAGCCTGTTCCTCGGTCTCGGCGGCGACCGCGGCGATGTCGTCGCCGTGATACCGGAGGGTTGTCCCAGGACCGGCGATCACCAGGACTGCCTTCACGCCGGGGAGCTTCTCGGCCGCCTTCGTGTCGATCGACTTGACCTTCGCGTGGGCGTGCGGGCTATAGAGCATCGCGCCGAAGAGGAGGCCCTTCGGGTGGACGTCCGACGGATACTTGGCCTTCCCCGACGCCTTCAGGAGGCCGTCGAGCCGGGGGATCCGTTTGCCGATCACGCTGGGAGATGCGGGCCACTCGGCCATGGCTCAGGCTCCTTTCTTCGCTTGGGCCGCGGCCTTGGCCGCTGCCAGGACGCCGACGTAGGTGCCGCACCGACAAATGTTACCGTCGATCCCCTTGCGGATCTCTTCCTCGGTTGCGTTCGGGTGCTTGTCGAGGTACGCCTTGCAGGCGGTGACAAACCCGGGCGTGCAGTAGCCGCACATCAGGCCGTCGTTCTGGTGGAAGGCGTGTGGGACGCTTCCCTCACCCGTCTCGAAGCTCTCCAGCGTCTCGATTGTCTTGCCCTGGCACGAGACGGCCAGCGTCGTGCACGAGTAGACCAGTTCGCCGTCAACGATGGTCGAGCAGGCGCCGCAGCTCCCTCGGTCGCAAACCCGCTTTGGGCCGGTGACATCGAGGCGGTTGCGAAGGGTGTCGAGCAGCGTGCTCCGGGGCTCGACCTCGCACGATCGCTCTTGCCCGTTGACCTTCAGTGTGATTTCGACGGTCCCCGAGAGGACCTTGGCTGATTCCTCGGCGGCCTGCGCCTCATCGAGAACGCCGGTCGCCTGGCCGGTCAGCACAGCCGTGGCCGCGGCCACGCCCGAGCCGCGCAAGAAGTCGCGCCGGCTCTGGCCACCCAGCCCGCCGGGATCCCTGGGTCTTTGTTCTGTCATCGAGCGAGTCTCCCGTAACCGATCGCCCCGTCCTGCGAGATGCGTTGGTCCGGATTCGCGGCCGTCCCCGGCGCGGTCCGAACCTGGTTCGACCTAATACAGTACGCACGTCTTTCAGCCCAGACAAGTGGCTCGCGCCCCATCAGGCCGGTGTCTGCGTGCTGACATCAAACCGCCAGAACGCCCAGGCAAGGGCCAGCACCAGTGGGACGAGTTCCACCGCCAGGACCAGCCAGGTTGTCACGGAGAAGGCGGTAATCGAGTATCCCGAGACCAGGTACGCCACGCCCCCGATCCCGGCTGGAATTCCGAGCGTGGGGATCAGCGTCAGGAAGAGCAACGCGAACGAGAGCATCATCCGGCCAAACAACTGGAAGTCGAAGGTCGTCCCCGCGGCCATCCGAACGGGGTAGAGCAGGAAGAGCAGATTGTTGAGCGCCAGGATCATGAGATCGAAGGGGACGCAGAACGCCGAGGCTGTCGCCAGGATCGGCCAGCCCGAGGGTGCGAAGGCTCCCACCAGTGTCAGCGCCGCGATCTGTATCCCGCAGAGGATCAGGGTCCCGCCAGCCAGTTCCCCGGCGGCGATGGCGACCGGCGAGATCGGGAGTGTCTTGAGCGACTCGATGTGGTCGAGGTCGCCCCGGAACGCCCACGGAAGTTGCATCGAAAACAGGAATGTGAGGTAGAAGACCATCCCGAGCCCGATCCAGGGGAGGGCCGACTCCCTGGGTCCGCCGGAAGCTGGTCCGGTGGAGAACACGAAGCTCCCGCCGATCATCACGATGACGATCACCGAGGAGATCAGCACTCCGCGCGACGTTCGCAGGGCAATGAGCAACTGCCGCCAGGCGATCGGCCCGAAGCCGCCCAACCAGGGCAGACCGGCGACGCGCACCCGGGCCGCCGACTTGCCGACCGGCATGGCGAACCCGCCCCCTTGCTTCATCCGCTGGACCCGCTCGTAAACGCGCTGGCTGATCGCGGCCGCCGTCTCCAGGTAATCGCGGTCTAGCCGGAGCAAGATCGCGACGAGCGCCACGTCGATCGCGAATGCCGCCGTGCCCCAGCCGATGAGGTCGGGAAAGAGTCGACCGGCGAGCGCCGTCCTGGTGTAGACCTCGAACGGCGCCACCAGAATTCGGAGCGCCGGCGATTCCCGAATCACGGCCATCAGCTTCGGAGCGCCTTGCGCCTGCAATCGTCCGGCGACCTGCGCCACCGCGAGCACACCGAGGATCGCGACGACGGCGAGCGCCACCTTCCGGGCCCGCGAATACGCGACCTCGCCGAGAATCTGGCCTCCCAGCGAGACGATCATTCCGACGAGCTGCACCATGGCGAGCGCCAGCGCGATCCCGATGAACCCGGCAAGCCACCATCGGAGGTTGACCAGCGTCATCATCGTGATGAACGCCGAGACCGATAGAAGCCCCAGGCCGGTCTTGGTTAGCTTGTAGATCATCAGCTCGCGGCGGGCGAACGGCCCGGCGAACAGGAAGTCGACCTCCGAGGGCGTGAATGCAACGGTTGTATCGCCAGCAGACGTGAACACAAAGACCATCGTGAAGGCGAACAGATAAATTGGAGCCATCGGCTCGACGAAACCGACGATCCGCTGCAATTCGGGCCGGTTGCCCATGGTGACGACGAGGAACAACTGCGGTCCGAGCGTCGCGGCGAAGAACCCGAGGGTGAACAGGAGCAAGATCGCCCCGCGCCAGGACCGGACGCCGCGGAACGTCCGACGGGCGAACGAGCGATACTTCAACTGG
>DAHZZC010000005.1 GCA_027435495.1 Planctomycetales bacterium | reverse complement strand
GGTCAAAAATCGGAGGGAGAGCCCGGCCGATCACCGCGACCCCCACGAACTGGAGCGCCGCTGAGGCGACGAATAGCCCGAAGACCGCCCCCGCCGTGATCGGCCCGAAGCCGCCGTGAATCATCACGGTCCGGAAGATCCAGTGAAATCCGAACAGATGCAGAACGACCCCTCCGAGATAGGCCGTCAGGTAGCCTCGTCCCGATCGGATCGCGGTCGCGATCCAGAGAGCGGCGATCCATCCCAGTGTGGCGCCTGCGATCGTTCCCGGAACCGTCCAGGCCGCACCTAGAATCGAGACACCCAGCACCCAGGCTGCCCAGGCCCTGACGTCGGACCGGCTCGGCCTCGCACGCACGGCACCTTCGGCCCGACGCCATCGCGAACGCTTACCGCCCCGGGCCGGGTTCGTCGCGGCCGTCGCCTCCGCTGCTGAGGTTATCGACATGGATGGACAAGCTCCCTCGTGCCGCACGACCCAGGGCGCGCACCCTGACTCTCTCGCCCTGCCGATCTTAACGGAAGGACCCAGGGGGTCAATGTCGGGAACCCACGGAGCGACCTTCCACGTTTGGCACGTGAATCGCAGACCATTGCGCACATTTCCAAAATGGGTGCGAATGGAGCCGAGACGATGCCCGATTCATCCGACCGGTCGCAGTCCGAGGAGTGCCGGAACATCGAACTGGTGAAGGAGTACATGATGATTGCCTATGACCCCCGACGCGCCAGCGCGGAGGCCGTCGCCCACCTCTGTGCGCCGGGGAATACCTTCACCGCACCGACGACCTTCCCCAACGTTCACACCCTGGAGCAGTACGCGGAGGAGCACGGCAAACTGATGAAGCAGATCGACGATCTGCACCTGATCAGCTTCGACATCCTCTTCGCGAGCGGTCCCTGGGTCGGCCTTCGCTACACCGCCGAGGGGAGCCATTCGTGCGCCCCTCATGGCGCGATCCCGCCCACAGGACGCAAGGCCCGATGGACGGCCGCCGCGATCTTTCGCGCCGAGGAAGGCCGACTCGTCGAATTCATCAAGGAATGGGACAAGCTCGCGATGTGGTCGCAATTCGGCTGGCCGCTCGAAGAATGCCTCGCCCGGTAGGAGGATCGACTCGCCCCCGCCCTGCGCCGGCCCTATGATAAGAAGAGGGGATCGTGAGTGAAGGCATTCCGGCTCGAGATCGTACCGACCGACCAGGAAGGAGCATCACGATGCTTCGGAAATTCATGTCTCTGGCGAGATTGGGTGGATTCCTGATCCCCGCTCTTGCCCTTTTGCTGATGCCGGCCCAGACCGCCCGGGCGCAGTTCGGTTACGGCGGCTATGGATACGGATATCCAATGATGGGGTACGGCGGATACGGCTGGGGCACTCCCGGCTGGGGCGGATATGGCTGGGGCTGGGGCGGATACGGGTATCCGAGCATCGCCTACAACTATGGATACCCGTTCTATGGCCTTGGCACTTTCCCGATAACAGGGAACGTCGTGATGGGAGCCCCGGGTTCCGGATACGGCGGGATGGGCGGATACGGCGGGATGGGCGGTTACGGCTACGGCGGTTACGGCTATGGCGGGATCTCGCCCTACGGTCTGTATGGCTTCGGCTATGCACCGGGCGGGATTGGACTGAGCGGGGTCGGATACGTCAACCCGATGTTCGGCGCCGGGCTGACTCCGCTCGGGAATTACAGCTTCATGCTCGAGTCGCGGATGCTCGGCCGCGTTCCGAGGTCACCGGTCCGGTATTATGAGACCGGTTATCGTCGCTGGTAGAGGCCAGGCCATCGGGTCGGGAGGGAAGGGACCCACCCGACCCATGCGGGATCGCCCGTTCAGACTGGCAGTCCCATCGATTCGAAGGTCGGCCGGGCCCGGCGGCGGACATCGTCGACGACCTCGCGGGCGGCACTGGTAAGCTGGTCCATGGGCACCTCCATCACATCCGAGGCGTACGAGAGCGCGAGGTAGTCTTCGGCGAGGCCCAGTATGGAGTCGGGGACGCCGATGAGCTTGTGAATTGTCATCCGGGCGACGGGTGCAGCGACCGCAACACTGGCGGCCACCAGACCGCCAGCGACGGCGGCCCAGGGGTCATCCTCGCCGTCCTCGCGGAGGCTCTCGTGAGCCACCCAGGCGCCCATCAAGCTGTGAGGGATCAGAAGCGATGGGCGATAACGTGGCGGGAAAACCCCGAGCTTGTCGAGAAACATCTCGCCCATTGCCACCATCAACCAGTTTTCACGCCCCGGCCATCCCCGCGCATTCGCGAGCATGGCAGGCCCCAGGGCGATCTTCAGGCCGCTGAGCGCCGCAAGGGCCATGGCACGTTCGAATGAGCGATCGTTACTCCGCATGGCTGCACGTCTCCTCGCCCAGAAATCGGGTTGCGACAGGCCCCGGCGCCACAGAGAGCCCCCGCGTTCTGGGCGCAAACCCTGGCAACCGGCACCGGTCCGTAACGGCTGTTTTCGGACGCAAGAATAATGCCGAGCCGCCGCAAGAGATGGAGAGGAAGCGATCAGGAGGCGTCGCGCAAAAAAAAACCGCCCGCCGACGAGCAAACTCGTGGGCGGGCGGTGAGGTGGATGATCCCGGCGATGACCGA
>DAHZZC010000004.1 GCA_027435495.1 Planctomycetales bacterium | reverse complement strand
CAGGAATATGGACTGCTGAAGCGGGTCTTCGAGGGTTTGCACCGGTTCGAGGACGAGGACTGGGCCTTCTATCGCTTCAAGGTCAACCAGCGGCTGTCCCGGCCCCGGAGCTGGCGCCGCCCCTGGAGCAAGCTCACGCAGCTTGCCGACTGGCTCTTGCTGGATTGGGGCTGCGGCTACGGGACCAGCCCCTCCCGCGCCGTGGGGGCGGCCTTGCTGATCATCCTCGGCTTCGCGGCCGTCTACGCCACGGGGATCGATCTGCTGAACGTCGAGAAGCCGCCGTTCGACGGGCCAGCGACCGCGCCGGCGAACCGCCTGATGATCGCCGCGCTGACCAGCGTCTCGGCGTTCACCTCGGGATTCGGCGACATCCGGGACGCCGCCCGGGGCTGGATGAACGTCCCGCTGATCGCCGAGTCGCTGCTGGGGACGCTGCTCTGGGGCCTCTTCATCGTCGCCTTCAGCCGGAAGGTCATCCGGTAGCCCATCGCCGACGAGCGAGGGCCTCCGGCCGGAGGGACTTCAATGGGCGATGAGGGATTCGAACCCCCGACATTCCGCGTGTAAGGCGGACGCTCTAACCGCTGAGCTAATCGCCCAGTATCGGACCCTTCCACGTTAGCGAGACCACCCCGCGAACGCCATCAGAAAACCGGGCTCGCGCCCTTCGAGTGTCCCGAAGAAGCCGGCACAGAGGTCGATTCGCCCGGCGATGGACTGGATTCCCCGAATGACTTCCTCGGCGGAGAAGTCTCCGGCTGGTCCTCGCCCGGCTGGACCCGACGCGCGGAGATCACTCGCCAGCCGGTGTCGATTCCTTCGAGCCGGAACCGGACCAGCTCCAGGCGGAGTCTCACCGGCGGGTCACCCAGCGAGCCGAGGCGATCGCGGGCCGTTGCGGTGACCTCCGCCTCGTTGTAGAGGAACGGGCCGTCGGGCTTGAGTGTCCAGAAGGGGCGTTTCAACAGGGCATCCCATCGCTTCGGGTCTTCCGCGACGGCCAGCCCGAGGGCCTTCGCGGCCTCGGGGAGCGGCGGCTTTGACGATTCGACAAGCATCTTGTAGGTCGGCAAAATCCGCTTCGGGTGCAGCGTTGTCTCGGAGAGTTTGTCCATCATCTTGGCGAGTTGCTCGGCCGACTCGAAGATTTCGTTGGGATCACCACTCTGCATCTTCTCGTACATCCCGGATTTCTTCGCCTCGTCCTTCGCGGCGTGGAGGGCGTCGAGCGTCTCGCCCGCGATCCCGAGCGCATCCTTCGGGGTGAACCGGCCAGCGGTCGCGTCGTAGGTGAACTTATCGCCGATCCGACGGTGCAGGCCGGCGAGCGGGGCGAACGGGCCACGGATCTCTCGGTCGCGCGCCTTCTGGTGGTACAGGTCGCGATACGAGGCGATCCCCGGCGGCTCCTCAACCGTCCCGATCTTGCTCGCGGCCTCCTCGTCCTGGCGGACCAGCGCGTCGAGGTAAGCCCCGGCGACCTTCTCGACGGCGTCAAGCGGCCTCGGTTTGATCCTGGGCCAGTAGACCATCGCCACGACAACCCCAATCCCAAGGATCATCATCAGCCCCGTGCCGATCCAAAGGATTCGCCGCGATCGGCGTTCCTCGGCCTGCTCAGAGGGGATGAAGACCGACTCGGGCTCCGGCTTCGGCGGGGCCTCGGGCGGCGGCTGGGATCGCGATCGGTTCGGGAGGCGAACGCCCTCGTCCATTGCCGGTGAACCTCCACCCTCAGGGCCTGGCCGGGCGCCTCGGCGCCGGCTCGTTCCGGTCTCGTCCTGTCGGCGTCGCGGTCGACTCGAGCGAGGCGGCGATCCGCCAGAGCGCGGGGACGACCTGGGTTTCGATCAGCTCGGTTGTCCGCCGCGAGGCCTCGGCGACGTCCGCCATCGCGTCGATCGTCTCGGCGACGATCCCAATCAGTTGGCCAAGGACCCAGGCCGCCAGCACGGCACTGCCGATCGCCGAGAGCGCCACGATCCCCATCACGCTTCGCTCGCCCCAGGTAAACTGGGCGTCGGAGAGAAGCGAGCGCGACTGGTCGAGGAAGACAGAGAGCCCGGCCCCCAGTGCGCCAAGCTGCACCAGCGGGATCATCAGACGAAGCGTCCGGCGTGCCCGTCGCAGGCCGTGGAACGGCTCCAGTCGTGGGGGAAGTCCTCGGCTCATGTGACGTCCGTCGGGTCGTGATTTGCGAGGGAGGTCGGCCGCCGCCCCTCATCTTGTCACAAGGTCTCACCCGCGAGGAGTGGGTACTGCCGGCCGCTCCACGACGTAATACGAACGCCGGGGCTCCGTCGAATCGTCGCGCACGACCGAGACCGCCCGGTATCCGCGGTCGAATCCTGATCGGAGCGCCTCGCGGACGGCCGACCGCCAGCGCTCGGCCAGCCCGGGATGCTCACGCCGAAGCCGGGCGATGTCGGGCGGAATCTCGACCAGGAACGACGGCTGCGACTCGATCGTTCGGACCGCCGGGCCCGATCCATCAGACTCCACCAGGCGAGGAAGGGCCAGCGCCCAGGCAGGATCGACCGGGAGGGGGCCATCGCGATCGGTCGCCCACTCGGCGATCAGGCGATCGGTCGGGACGCCCGAATTCAGGGCGTCAGATCGGGCGCCGTACATGTTGTCGACATAGCGCTCGGCCGTTGCGCCGAGGCGCGCGAGGTTGAAATGGGCATTGCCGGCCTGGAGCGGGTCAAACGCCCAGGCAATGCCGCCGATCCCCTCGGACCTCGCGAAATCGCGCTGGTGAATCTTGATGCGATAACCAAGCCCCTGCGATTGGTAGCCCGGCACCACTCCCGTAAGCTGCGAGTAGAGAGACAACCGGCCCTTGACTCGCCCGAGGAACGCGAACGACATCGCGACCGCCTGGCCATCCGGCAGGAAGGCTCCAAGGACCAGCCCGCCGTGGAGGTTGGCGCCGACCATCGTGGCGATCGGGATCAGGTAGCCGTCCTCAGCAATCCCCCAGGCCAGGCGCTGAGCTTCCTGACAGGCCCGGTAATCGGCCACGGACTCAGCGCGTCGGATCGTAATTTCCGGATCGGTCATAACTCGACCTGCAATTTCGAGAGGAGCGCCGCAAGCAGCGCGG
>DAHZZC010000003.1 GCA_027435495.1 Planctomycetales bacterium | reverse complement strand
CTGGCTGGCGTCGAGCACGACAATCTACGTCCCCTCGTCGATGCGTCCCTCCTGGTTCGGCGGACCGGTCGCGATCCAGCCCGAGCCACGTTGGCTGATGGTCGCGCCGGGCGTCTGGATGCTCCTGCTCCTGAGCCTTTTTCTCGCGGCCTCGCTCAAGTTCAGCTTGCTCGGCCGTTATTCTTACGCCATCGGATCCAACGAAGCAACCGCCCGACTCTGCGGGATCAACGTCCCCGGCATGAAGGTGATCATCTACGCTCTCGGCGGGCTCGCCGCCGGGCTCGCCGGGGTCCTCGACTTCGCCAAGCTCGGCGGTGTGGGCGTGCCGACCACCGCCACCGGCCTCGAATTGCAGGTGATCGCCGCGGTCGTCATCGGCGGCGGAAGTCTCAGCGGCGGCGAGGGAACCGTCCTCGGAACCCTCATCGGCTGCCTGATCATCGCCGTCCTCCAGAATGGCTGCGTCCACGCCGGCATCCCCAACGCCGTTCAGGACATCGTCATCGGTGTCATCATCGTTGTCGCCGTCACGCTCGACCGGCTCCGCCGGGGACGAGCCGTCTAAGCTCCCGTTGACACTCTCCGAGGGCCCCACTACCATGCCCCACGCCCGACCAGGAATACTCATCACGCGAGATGGGGCCCGGGGGAATCTGATTAAGGTGGGGAAGAAGGGCGATCCGATGAAAGTGGAGAACCCGTCAGCGAGCGAGTAGCGCTCGTTGTGCTGCGAGCCCTGGACCACGCACAAGGAAGTGCCTCGCGAATGGCCAGCACCTCCATCAACGCGCGACCCCCTCGGGCGAAGGCCACGGAGCCGACGGCCGCCCGTCGGATTCCCAGGCCGGCCCGACAGCACCGGGTCGACGGCCCAGCCCGCCGCCGGATCGCATCCAACTTTGTTTTTATGAGCCTCGCGGAACTGGTGTGCCGCACCACATCGATCGTGGTGATGCTCTACCTCTCCACCCGGCTCGACGACGAAAACTACGGCCGAATTGGGTTCGGCTTCAACCTGGTCTTCTGGCTGGTGCTCCTCCTCCGAGACAGCAGCGACTACATCGTGACGCGGGAGCTCTCGCGTCACCCAAGGCTCATCCGGCCGCTGGTCGACCAGGTGCTCGCCTACAAGACCCTCTTCGCCCTGATCCTCTTCACGGGCCTGACGGTCATCGGCGGCTTGACTCTCCCCGACCGGATGAGCTGGACCGTCCTGACGCTCTACGGCCTGATGCTCTTCACCACCGCGATCGGCCTCGACTACGTCTACAGAGGCACCGAGCGGATGGGCCTCGTCGCGTTCTCGCTCGGGGTCCGTACGAGCATCTACGCGGTCGGGGTCTTCGCCATGGTCCGTGGAGCCGGCCAGATCCAACTGGTCCCGATCTGGCTGGCGATCGGCGAGATGAGCGGTATCGCGATCGTCTGGGGGAACTACCTGAAGGATTATCGCCTGCCCCGGCCCAGGCTCAGCTTCCGGTTCCTCTCCATCATCGTCCGGCGCGGGCGGACGGTCTGCCTGATCCAGATTTCGCAGGCGATGATCAACCTCGCGGATTACCTGGTCGTCGGCTTCCTGAGCTCCTGGGCCGACGTCGGCCGATATGACCGGCCGCATCGCCTCTCGACGGCCATCCTCACGTTTGGCCTGATCCTCCAGCAGGCGGCCTTCCCGGCACTCTCTCGACTCTGGCGCGAGGCCGCCGGTGCGGGCCGCGAGGCCCTTGACTCGCTGATTGAGGTCCTGGTCGCGGGGCTGGTCCCGGTCGCAGTTGGTGGAACGGTCCTCGCCGACCCGCTGGTCCGACTCTTCTCCGACGACGCCGGCGCCGGCCTCTTGCTGGCGGTCGGTATCTGGCGGGCACCCTTGCTCATCCTGGCGTACCTCTATCAAACCACGCTGATCGCAATGAACCGCGAGTCGGTCGGAGTCCGGGCTCTGATCGCCGCGGCGGTGGCCGTCGGCCCGCTGGTCGCTGTGCTTCGGATGACGTTCGGCCTTCCGGGGGCGGCGGCGGGCGTGCTGATCGTCGGTTTGGCCCTGGTTCTCACGGGCTACGGATGCCTCGCCCGGGAGGGCCGCCAGCCCGCCTGGCACCACCACCTCGCCCGGCCGATCGTCGGCTCGATCGTGATGGTTCCGGCCTGCCTGGTCCTCGTGCGGTATCACGTTCTACTGGCCGTCGTCGGAGGCGGCGCGACCTATCTGGCCATGTGGCTCGCGATGGGCGGCCTCGCCCACACCCGGCTCTGGCACGACGTCCTTCGGCCGCCTGGAAGGGCCGACGCAGCCTGAGACCATCGAAGCAAGGCAGGGGGGCGACCCGTGAAGTTCTGCATGATCACGACCTTCTTCGGCCCCCACAGCTTCGGGGGCGATGCCGCCTACGTCGAACGCCTCGGCCAGGCGCTCGTCCGACGTGGACACGAGGTCCACGTCTTTTACTGCGTCGATGCCTTCAACTCCGTCCGCGGCGACCATCCGCTCCGAGAGTACACCCCGCCGCCGGGTCTGCACCTGCACCCGCTCGAAAGCGGCCACGGCCTCCTCTCACCCATCGCGACCCAGGCCACCGGAAAGCCCTGGTTCAAGCAGCAAGCCCTCCGGAAACTCCTCGACGATCCGACCACCGACGTCGTCCACTTCCACAACATCTCGCTGGTCGGCGGACCGGGCGTCCTCGGCCTGGGAACCAACCGCCGCGCCGCCCGGATCATGACGGCGCATGAGCACTGGCTCATCTGCCCGATGCACCTCCTCTGGAAATACGACCGCAAGGCGTGCGACGGCCCGAACTGCATCGCCTGCTGCCTCGCCGGGAAGCGTCCGCCCCAGGCCTGGCGGCTCACCGGCGCGATTGGCGAGGGCCTCCGCCACCTCGACGCCCTCATCTTCCCCAGCCGGGACGCCCTCGAGAAGCACGAGCGCAGGGGAATCGGAGCCTTCGTCCCGCTCGTCCACTTGCCGTACTTCCTCCCCGACGGCTGGGCTCGCGGCATCGAGAACGAGAGACCCGAGCCGACCGATCGACCCTACCTCGCCGCCGCCGGGCGGCTGGTCAAGATGAAGGGCTTCCAGAAGCTGATCCCGATGCTCCGCTACCTGCCCGAGGTCGACCTCCGGATCGCGGGCACCGGACCCTTCGAGGCTGAACTGAAAGCGATGGCGGCCGACCTGCCCAACGTCCGGTTCGAGGGCCTGCTCGGCGGCTCGGGCCTCGCCCGGCTCTTCCGCGGGGCCCAGGGCGTGGTCGTTCCCTCGCTCTTCCCCGAGACCTTCGGCTACGTGGTCCTCGAAGCGTTCGCCGTCCGAACCCCGGTGATCGTCCACGAGGCCGGCGGTGCGATCCTGGAGACCGGCGTCCAGAGCGGCGGCGGCCTCGGTTACCGGTCCGACGTCGAACTCCTCACCGCGATGCGACGGATCGTCCACGAGCCGGACCTCCGCGAAACCCTCGCCGATCACGGCTACGCCCGCCGGATCGGCGATTGGTCCGAGACTCGACACATCGAACGCTACCTCGATCTGGTCGAGCAAGCCCGGTCGTCTCGACGCGACCATCCGACCTACCGGCCCGCGATGGCGCGCGCGGCCCGGCTCCGAAGCTCCGCCTTGAACGTCTCCAACGCGACGCGATGACCCGGAGTCGACACCCTTGACGTCCCCGCGCACCTGGCTCGCCTCGCCGATCCTCCCACCAGCCGTGCTCCTGATCCTGGCGGCCATCAGCTTCGCGCGCCTGATCGCCGATCCCTCGGCCCTGATCGTCGACCCCGACCGGACCAGCATCGACTACGCCAACCGGGGCGACCCGCGCCCGGTCGGCAACGACCTGACCTTCCTCTTCCTCCCGCATCACGAGTCGATCGCCCGCCGAATCGAGGCGTTCGGACACCTCCCAACGTGGGACGCGCGCGGGTTCGGCGGGCGTCCGCTCGTGGGCAACCCGCAGGCCGGAATGTCGTACCCGCCGGCCTGGCTGGCCTGGCGGATGAGGTCCCCATCCGCGCTCGGCTGGATCACGATCGCGCACCTGCTCTGGGGCGGTTGGGGAACCTATCTCCTTTTGCGATCGATGGGCGCCGGCCGATGGGCATCGACGGTCGCGGCGGGCGTCTACCAGGCCTCGCCGTACCTGCTCGCCCACACCTTCGAGGGGCACTATCCCCACGTCTGGGCAGCCTGCTGGTATCCCTGGGCCTTCTGGACCTTTCACGGCCTGCTCGAGAGAAAACCACGCGGGCTCCTGGTCGCGCCGATCCTCACGCTAACCTTCCT
>DAHZZC010000002.1 GCA_027435495.1 Planctomycetales bacterium | reverse complement strand
AGGTCTGCGTCGAGCTGCCGCTGGGCGTGACCACCCGCGAGCTGATCGACCGCCATGCGGGCGGCGTCTGGAAGGGCCGCAAGGCCAAGGGGGCTGTGCCGGGCGGGATCAGCATGGGCCTGCTCTCGGCCGACGAACTCGACGTCCCGCTCGACTTCGAGAGCCTTCGGGAACCCGGCTGCCTCGGGCTGGGAACGGCCGCCGTCACCGTGATGGACGACCAGACCAGTATCGTCGATTATCTGTACAACACCGCCCGGTTCTTCGCCCACGAGAGCTGCGGCCAGTGCACCCCCTGCCGCGAGGGAACCGGCTGGATGTACAAGATGATCAAACGCATTCGTTCCGGCGGCGGCCGGATCGAGGATCTGGACATCCTCAAGAACATGGCGGACAATCTCGGGATCATCCCCGGGACCACCATCTGCGGCCTCGCCGACGGAGCCGCCTGGCCGTTCAAGAACGCAATCACCAAGTACCGGGGCGAACTGGAAGACTACATCCGAACGCACCAATCTCCCGGCGCGAGGGTGACGGCCCTCCAGGAGAACATCGCCCACGGCCTCCGCGCTGGAGACGACACCAGCCTCCCCCGCGCGGATCTGCCACCCACTGTCATCCCCGCCAGCGCCGTGGCGCTGCGGAACCCCAGGCCCGAGCCGGCCTGATCGCTCGCCCTGTCGCGAACCCCGAATACCCGGCACCGGACCCGACCCCGATCACTCCTTGACCGCGGAATCGCAAAGACGATGGCGACCATCCTGATCAACGGCAAAGAGTACCCGATCCCCGAAGGGGAGAAGCTTAACGCCATCCAGATGGCCAAGAGCGTCGGGATCGAGGTCCCGTACTACTGCTGGCACCCTGCGCTCTCGGTGGTGGCCAACTGCCGGATGTGCGAGGTCGAGGTCGGCACCAAGGACCCGAAGACCGGGGAGATCAAGATGCTCCCCAAGCTGGTCCCCGGCTGCCAGACCCCGGCAAAGGACGGGACCGTTCTCGTCACCGATAGCCAGAAGGTCCAGGAGCATCAGCGGATGGTGATGGAGTACCTCCTCCTGAACCACCCGCTCGACTGCCCCGTCTGCGACCAGGCCGGCGAGTGCGGACTGCAAGACTACAGCTACCACTTCGGCCAGTCCGAACACCGGTTCGTCGAGGAGCGGCTGGTCAACCCGAAGAAGGAAGTCTCGGCGAATATCCAGCTCAACCAGGACCGCTGCATCATGTGCACGCGGTGCGTCCGCTTCACCCGGGAGATCACCCAGACGGGCGAACTCGAGGTGATGAGGCGGGGCAACCACGCCGAGATCGACGTCTTCCCCGGCCGGTCGGTCGATAACCCGCTGGCCTCCAACGTGGTCGACCTCTGCCCGGTCGGTGCCCTGCTCGACAAGGACTTCCTCCACAAACAGCGGGTCTGGTTCCTCTCCGGGCACGACACCATCTGCACCCGGTGCTCAACCGGCTGCAACATCAGCGCCCAGGAAAACCGAGGCGCCCTCTGGCGGTTCAAGCCACGGCACAATCCCCACGTCAACGACTTCTGGATCTGCGACGAGGGACGCTACAGCTACAAGGCCGCCAACGATCCCAACCTGATCTCGGCGATGTACCTCCTGGAAAAGGGGGACCATCGGGCCGCCCCCGCCGACGAGGCCGTCAAGACCGTCGATCGCCGGCTCCGCGAGATCGCCGCCGCGGGCGGAGTGGTCGCCGGCGTCCTCTCGCCGTTCCTCACCGTTGAGGAAGCTTACCTCTTCGCAAAGTACCTCAAGGACCTGAACCCGGCCAACGTCCTCGCGATCGGACCCGTCCCGATCTCCGGGACCGACCAGACCTTCCGGCCCGACCAGACGCAGGGACGAACCGGCGACACCAGCTTCGTCGTCCCTCGCCCGTTCACCATCCACGCCGAGAAGTGCCCGAATCGCCAAGGCGTCGAGGCCGTCCTGGAACACTTCCAGAAAAACGTCATCCGCTTCGACGAACTCGTCCGACGCGCCGGCGCCGGTGAGTTCCAGGGGCTCTACGTCGCCTCCGACGCGATCGATCCCTGGATCGATGAGGCCCAGTCGGAGACGCTCCGGTCGTCGGTCAAGTTCCTGGTCGTGCAGGACACAAACGTGACCCCGCTGGCCCACAAGGCCGACGTCGTCCTCGCCGGTGCGACCTTCGCCGAGAAGGCCGGCTGCTACGTCAACGCCGATGGCCGCCTGCAATACTCGGCCGCGGCCCTTCCGCCGAGGGACGGCTCGCTTCCCGACCTCGACATCTTCGCCATCCTGCTCAACCGCCCCGGCGGCGGCCCGACCCGATCGAACGAGGTCCTCGCCGAGGTCGCCTCGGCCATCCCGACGTTCGCCGTCGCGGCCGGCGGCAAGGTCCCGACCTTCGGCGCCCCGGTCGGCGGGCCGACGGCCGGTGCCGAGGCCCACGCCCCCGGCACCAACGGCGATGGCCCGAAAGCCGAGCCGTTCGTCGATAGCTGGTTCGTCCCCCAGGGAATGGCCAGGTGGCGTTGAGCCGGTTCGGTTCGGTCGAGCCTCCCACGCGTCGTATTTCGAGAACGCTCCCCCAGGATCAGGCCCATGCTGGTGCTCATCGGAATCGTGATCAAGATGCTGGTCGTCGTCGGCGTCACGCAGGGCGCCGTCGCGTACCTGATCCTCGTCGAGCGGAAGGTGGCCGCCTACGCCCAGGACCGAATCGGCCCCAACCGCTGCGGGCCGTTCGCCCTGATTCAACCCCTCGCCGACGGCGCCAAGATGCTCCTCAAGGAAGACGTCATCCCCGGATACGTCAACAAGCCGCTCTACCTGCTGGCCCCCCTGATCGCGATCGTCACCGCGACCATCGGCTTCGCCGTCGTCCCGTTCGGACCGGTCGGCGTCTCGGCGCCAGGGTTATCCCTCCCGTTCGGAATGGGCGACTACAAGATTGACTTCCAGATCGCCCCCTCGATCGACATCGGGATCGTCTACATCTTCGCCGTCGGCAGCCTGGCGGTCTACGCGGTGATCCTCGCGGGATGGGCGTCGAACAACAAGTACTCGTTCATCGGCGGCCTTCGCTCCAGCGCCCAGCTCATCAGCTACGAGATCCCGCTGGGCCTCTCGATCCTGCCGACCGTCCTCCTCGCCGGGTCGCTCGACCTCAACGCGATCATCAACTACCAGGACGCCCTCGGTGAAAGCCTCCCGTTCGGCCTCGGGAGCCTCGGCTTCCTCGGCTGGGGCGTCTTCACCTGCCCGATCGGCTTCTTGATCTTCCTCACCAGCGCCTTCGCCGAGACCAACCGCCTGCCGTTCGACCTCCCCGAGTCGGAACAGGAGCTGATCGGCGGCTTCCACACCGAATACTCGGCGATGAAGTTCGGAATGTTCTTCCTCGGCGAGTACCTGCACGTGATCACCGTGAGCTTCCTCACCGTGATCCTGTTCCTCGGCGGCTGGGACATCCCGTTCGTGCTCGATCAGAACCAGACCGGCCTGATCGCCGCCGTTGCCAAGATGATCGTTCTCGTGGCCAAGGTCGGGTGCATCGTGCTGTTCATGATGTGGATCCGCTGGA
>DAHZZC010000001.1 GCA_027435495.1 Planctomycetales bacterium | reverse complement strand
CCACCGCCTCGGGCTTCATCGCCTTCCGCGCCGTCGACTTGTTTACCACCAGCTCGATCTCGTAATCGGGCGAGCGCTGGATCATCCCGAACGCGATCGGCCAGGTGACCTCATTCCTGTCGAACTCGAGGGTGACCGGCGCCTCGTCGTCGGCAGGTTTGCCGTCGGCTGTCCTGGCCGTCTTCGACCGCGTCATGATCATCGAGTTCACCACGTCCCCCGCCTTGATCCCCGCATGATCGGCGGGCGAGCCCGGCCGAACTCCGGCGGCCTTCGTCGTGACCGGGAAGCAGAGACCCAGGCCGGGGACGTCGAGTTCGTTGGAGCGGTCCGTCCATACCAGGGGATATCGGCCATTCGGCGTCGCGGTGATCGCCTGCTCCTTCTTCTCGCCGCCAACCGAGGCCCGCTCGACGACGAACTTCATCGGCCGGGTCGCATTCGCCCAGCAGAGCGTGGGAAGCCGCATCGGGTCGAAGTTTCGATCCCCGTCCACCTCCACGATCCGATCACCAGGGCGGAACCCAGCGGCCTCGGCTGGCGAGCCGGCCTGGATCGCACCCACGGGCCCCATCGTCATCCGGAGGCCGAAGTCGACGAACTTCGAGGGCGGCAAGGTGATCTCGATCCGGTCGTGGACCGGACCTTCCTCGCCGCTCGTCATCAGTCGGCGCTCGATCACGTGCCGGATCGGACGATCGGGGAACTCGGCCAGAACCTTCAGGTAATCCTGGTGATTGGCGAGCTTGCGGGGTTCCTGGCCGGCCGGCCCGGCGGCCACCAGTGTATCGAGGAACTCTCTCGGAACCGCGAACCCATCGGCGCCGGGATACCTCGGCGCTCCCAACATCCCGGTCGGCGCCATCATCCCCCGAATCTGGAGAGATTCCGACTGGAGGATCCCGATCGTCGGACGTTCGCTCCCCGGCTCGCGGACCGGCTGGATGTTCATCTCGATCGGACCGTCGTGCCCGGGACGATCGACGCCGAACCTCAGCACCTGATCGGTCCGGCTCAGCGAGACCGCCAGGGTGAGCGTCGGGAACTTGATGTCGCGACGACCATCGATCGAGACGATCTCGTCCCCGGGGCGCATCCCGGCCCGGTAGGCGGGCGAGCCGGGGATTGCCGCGCCGACCTTCGCCGGAATGGCGTCCATCCCCTGACCGTAGGCGAACACGAAGCAGGCAAGCCCCAGGAAGATGTTCATGATCACCCCGGCCGAGATGATCGCCATCCGGGCACCCACCGACTTGTTCGGATAGGCGCGCGGGTCGGACGTCTTGGTCGTCTCATCCTCGGTCCCCTCGCCGAGCATCTTGACGAAGCCACCCAGCGGAATCGCCGCAAGGACATATTCCGTCTCACCGCGTCGGAACCCGAAGAGGGTCGGGCCGAAACCAATCGAGAACTTCTCGACCTTCACGTCGTTCCACTTCGCCAGGAGAAAGTGCCCCAGCTCGTGCAGGAAGATCACGAAGCCGAGCCCGAGGGCGACCAGCGCGATCGCGTACGAATTACTCAGGATTGCCAACGGTCGATCTCCCGCCGGGCCTGAGCATCGACACGCCAGAGCGTATCGAGCGTGGGGCTCGGGTCGAAATGATGTGAGTCGAGGGCAGCCCGGCAAGCCCGGGTGATGTCGAGGAAACCAATTTGACCGGCGAGGAACCTCGCCACCGCCGCCTCATTGGCGGCATTGAGCGCAGCGCCCGCGGTCCCGCCCCGGCGCATGACCTCAAATCCCAGTTCCAGGCCCGGGAACGTCTCTCGGTCGGGCGGTTCGAAATGCAGCGCAAAGGCGCGAGACCATTCCATCTTCGGGCTCGGGCCTGGCCGCCGGTCCGGGTAATTCAGAGCGTACTGGATCGGCAACCGCATGTCCGGCGGCGAAAGCTGCGCGATCACGCTTCCGTCGACGAACTCGACAAACGAATGCACGATGCTCTCCGGGTGGATGACCACGTCCACCTGATCGGGCTCAAGCCCGAACAGCCATCGGGCTTCAATCACCTCGAGCGCCTTGTTCATCAATGTGGCCGAGTCGATCGTGATCTTCGGGCCCATCTGCCAGGTCGGATGTTTAAGCGCATCCTCGGGCGTGACCTTCTCGAGCTCGCGGGCCGATCGGCCCCGAAACGGTCCGCCGGACGACGTCAGAACGACCCGACGCACCTCCGACCGGCCCCCCGCCTTCATCGCCTGGAAAATCGCCGAATGCTCGCTATCGACCGGCAGTACGGTTGTCCCTCGCTCGCGTGCAAGCTCCATGATCAGCGGTCCGCCGACGACGAGCGTCTCCTTGTTCGCCAGCGCGACGATCTTGCCAGCTTCGAGCGCCGCCCAGGTCCCGCTCAGGCCGACGGCGCCGACAATCGCGCTTAAAACGCGGTCCGTCTCCGGGTCCTGGACCATTCGAACGATTCCGTCGAGACCCGAGAGGACCTCGACACCCGTCCCGGCCAGCTCCTTGCGGATCTGTCCGGCGCTCTCGGGATCGGTCGCGGCGACGTATCGGGGCAGGTGCTCGCGAGCCTGTGCAACGAGCTCTGCCGCCCGGGTATGACCGCTCAGTCCCCAGGCCCGAAGGCGCAGGCCGCCGTCATGCCGGATCACGCCCAGGGCGCTCCGGCCGATCGACCCCGTCGAGCCCAGGACGACGACATGTGTGGGTCGGCTCTCTTGCTCCATCCGGTCCACTTCCGCCCCTGATCCGATCTCCGGCGATCCGCGGCCCACCCCTCGCGGCCGACACGCCCGCCTACCCAGCAGCATAAGTGAAACCCCAGGCGCCGGACAAGTCGGCCCGGACGCCCCTTTTCGGCGCCCCCGCCTCTCGCCCATGATAGTTGGACGGAAATTCGGGCGATTCATCGACAGGCGGAGGGGAGTGAGTGATGCGCGGATCGTGGACCCAGTCGGGGTGGGAGTGGGCACGGCGAACCATGGGCCTGGCCATGCTCGCCGCAGTCGGATGCGGGCCCCAGGAGGAATTAAAGCCCGACCCGGGCGTCTCTCCGTTCTACCCAGGCCCCTCCGCCGAGAAAAAGCCCGGCGACGCCTCCCTTCCGAAGACCATCGCCAGCACCACTCCAGCCTCCGCCGACGTCGCCGACGACCCGCTCCGTCCCGGTGACGTCGAAAAGTCGCTTCGGGTCGCGCTCCGGGCCGCCGAGAAGGGCGACCTGGCCCGCGCCTCGACGATCCTCGACCGTATTCTCGCCATCGAGCCGGTTAATCGCGAGGCGCTCTACGGCCGGGCCTCGGTCGCGATCTCCCAGGCGAAGACGGCCGCCACACCCAGCGAGAAGCTGGCCGAACTCGACAGGGCTGACTCCGTTTGCAAGGCCCTCCGGCGCACCTACGAGAAGATGAACAAGCGGGAACTGGAGCTTTACAGTCGCCTCTTCAGCGAGCTTCTGACGGCCAACGTCGAAAACGGCCGACTCGACCGGGCGGTCGAGGTGATCAAGGAATCGAATGAGGTTGGCTTCGAGCCGTTCGACGCGATCGAACGCGAGCCGAAACTGGTAAAGCTTCGCGAATATCCGGCCTACAAGTCGATGGTCGCCGGTGTACGGGCCGAGGCCCTTGCCCAGGCCCGAGAGTCCGTCGCCAAGCTCTTCCAGAACGCCCCGAAATACGATTTTGCCTTCAATACCCGGGACCTCGACGACAAACCGCTCACCCTCGACCAGTTCCGGGGGAAGGTTCTCCTGGTCGATCTCTGGGGGACCTGGTGCAAGCCCTGCCTGGAAACCATCCCGGGCCTGATCCAGCTCCGCCAGAAGTACGCCGACCGGGGCTTCGACGTCATCGGCTTTGACTACGAGCAAAGCGAGCAAGACCCGGAGAAGGCCGCCCCGGCGGTCAAGGCGTTTGTCAAGAAGTCGGCCATTCCCTACAGGATCGCGATGCTTACCGAGGAACTCCAGGCCCGAATTCCGAACCTGGAAGGCTTCCCGACCTCGATCCTGATCGACCGGAACGGCAAGGTCCGCCTCCAGCTCACCGGCGGAGGACCCAGCGCGGTCTCCACGCTCGACTCCGCCGTCCAGGTCCTGCTCGACGAACCGGCCGGAGCCGCCGACAAGCAGCCGAAGCCCTCGGCGAAGCCCGCCGTCGCCGAGCCGGCGAAGAAGCCCGCCGTCGCCGAGCCGGCGAAGAAGCCCGCCGTCGCCGAGCCGGCGAAGAAGCCCGGCGCCACGCCCTGATCGTCGTTAGAAATCCACGCTCCAACGTCGGGGCGGCGTTACCTCGAACCGGCCGGTGGGTGGGCTAAACTTCACGCCCACCTGCCAGAGCATATCCGGCTGATGCTTGGCGAGAAGGTACTTCATCACCACCTCGTCCGACGGCGGCATCCCCGGGTCCTGGAAAACCACGCAGAGCCGCGCCAGGGGGCGGCGTGTCTTCGCGTCCCAGACCTCGATCAGCCCGTGAGGCCGCCGGGGAATCCGGTAATACTTGTCGCCATTCTTGACCGTGAGGCAGTCGAACTGGCAAAACTCGTGGAATTCCTTGGGCTCGACGACGTCGCGCACCAACTCGGCGGCGACCAGTTCGGGGACACCCTGCTGATAGGTCGAGACATCGAGCCGCATCGGCTCGTCCTAGCGGGTCGGCTGCGGGGCACTCTTCCCCTCGATCACCCGGAAGACCTCAGCAGCGACCATCCGCGCATACCCGGCCCGGAGCGCCGCGCTGGCGATGACAAGTTGCGGAAACGACGCGGCCGTCCGCACGACCTCGTGCGCAAACGCGTTCGCCTCGCGTTGCACTTTCTCCATCCAGAACCGGGGCATCCGAGCTCGGTCGCTCTCGGAATATCGGAACTGGAGCGGTCCAACGTCCGGGATGCGCACCTCGGTCTCGCCGCTTTCGCGGTGGAGGGTCCGCAGGACAGCGTCATAGGTCGCCTCGCCGCGGACAAACTCCTCCGCCGCCTCCACATGGCCGGTGCTTTTGACCCGAACAATCCGGTAGCTCGGCCTGGCCAGAAAGATCACCTGGCGCGCCTGAAGGTCGTCGGGGCTCCGCTCGTCCCGGACCTCGATCTCCCACCGCAGATATCCCGTCCGGATCATGACCATCGCCGGCGGACCGCCGACATCCCCGGCCCCCGCCGCGCCGGGATCCGGTCAACGGCGGCTCGTGAAATGTTCGAGGACCTGATTTTTAATCGTCCGTGGTGAGGCCATCCCCCGAATCCCGACTCCCACCCTGGATGGCCGGGACGATCAGGATCTCACCCGCGGTCCGGTCGAACTGTCGGATGGGGGTGGTGCGGCCGGGTCCATCGAGGCGAAAGGCGAGCCGGCCCGCGGTGAAGTTCTCCGCAAAGGCCGATTCCGCCGCGACGACGGTTTCCGGCCGGTCCTTGTCCCACTCGGCGAGCGTCAGGTCGCCGTGTCCCGTCTTCAAGAGCCGTAGCTTTGCCATGATGGAGCACTCCCTCGACTCCGCCCCGGAGCGACCGGCCTTCCGTGATCGGCCAGCGACGCGCCGAAGCCACCGAAACTCGTCGTCAGGAAGATTGTAGCCCGTCCGGCATGACAGGTCCATCCGTCCATCTCAGACTCGGAGCTTGTGAAACAATCCGATGTAAGATTCTGTATTCCAGATTCCATAAATGGAATGCCTTGCTGCCCCAAGACTTACGTCTCTCTGGAATCTGGAATCTCGAATCTGCCATCTGGAATCGATTCATTCACAGCCTCTGCACAAGTCGAGCTCAGAGGGCTGTTGCCTTGTCCCTTCGCGCCAATGGTTCGCCTCGTCGGGGTTGCTGGCCCCGAATAGGAGCCGGTTCCAGCCGGCGATCCTCGCGACACCCTGGGCTTCGTCCGGAGCCCTTCGGTGTAGGAGCCGGCTCCAGCCGGCGATCCTCGCGACATCTTGGTCTTCGTCCGGAGCCCTCCTGTGTAGATGGGGATGAACGCCTCCATGCTTTTCATCCCCATTGGATGAACTGCGTTCAGAGAAGGAGCCGGCACCAGCCGGCGATCTTCATGAGGCGTTGAGCTTTGGGCGAGTCTCTCCTTTGTAGCTCCAGGCGGCGATCGGTGCGTCACCTTGGGCTTCGACCGGGTCGGGAGCGGGAGCTCCCTCC